>NZ_FJVE01000001.1 GCF_900078195.1 Clostridium sp. Marseille-P299
TAACCTTAAAAAGTTTGTTTTGATAACATTTGGATTAATCAATGAGAAGTATTCCTCGATAGCTCAATGGTAGAGCACACGGCTGTTAACCGTGGGGTTGTTGGTTCGAGCCCAACTCGGGGAGTTTGATAACAAAATAATTAAAAAAAATTATTGACAAGCTTTTTAGTATATGTTATCATATGAAACACGGCTCCATGGTCAAGCGGTTAAGACACCGCCCTTTCACGGCGGTAACAGGGGTTCAAATCCCCTTGGAGTCATTGACAAAAAGAAGATTTATGAAAAGGGATATAAATCCCTGCTGAACATCTCTTTGAAGTCGCTAAACTATATGCCGACGTGGCTCAATTGGCAGAGCAGCTGACTTGTAATCAGCAGGTTATCGGTTCGAGTCCGATCGTCGGCTTTAGTATAAAAATGATCTAAGCTGTAAGGTTTGGACCTTTAGCTCAGTTGGTTAGAGCAACCGGCTCATAACCGGTCGGTCCTGGGTTCGAGTCCCCGAAGGTCCATTTAAAAAGTAGTTTGGCCCAGTGGCTCAGTTGGTTAGAGCGCCGCCCTGTCACGGCGGAGGTCGTGGGTTCGAGTCCCATCTGGGTCGTTTCTTTCAAGGAAAGGACATCTTTCTAAAAAAGAAATGACATAATAATATGAATAATGTCAGTTAAGAATTATTTTCTTAATTCCCATGGGATCTTAGCTCAGCTGGGAGAGCATCTGCCTTACAAGCAGAGGGTCATAGGTTCGAGTCCTATAGGTCCCACTAAACCGAAAGGTTTATGCCGGCGTGGCGGAACTGGCAGACGCACAGGACTTAAAATCCTGCGGGACTAATCTCCCGTACCGGTTCGATTCCGGTCGCCGGCATTATTTCCAGTAATATTGGAAATAATGCTTTTATATTGAATATAGTTAGACTATATTGTGTACGTGTAGCTCAGCTGGATAGAGCACTTGGCTACGGACCAAGGTGTCGGGAGTTCGAATCTTCTCACGTACGTTAATTAACCTCAGAGTGATTGCTTTGAGGTTTTTTTGTATTTATAATTATAAAATATAATTAGTTTGTATTGAGAATGAATTCAATTTAATAGACTTCTTTAACATGAAGGATAAAGAGCTCAGGATCAATATTTAAAGAGCAATTAAAAGTAAAAGTTTATGTTGGTCATCAATTAATCCACTATATAAAAGTAAATAAGGGATAAATATCAACATATGGATGAATACTTATCTACCATTGTACATAACTTATTAGATGTGATGTTGACAAGAACTAGAGCAAAGAATATTGTTGTTAATAAATATAGGGAATATAAAAGTGATATATAGGATACAAAGCGATATAGATGACACAAAAGTAATATAAGAGGGTACAAAGTGGTATAGATGATTCGAAAGCGATATAGATGATATGAAAACGATATAGATGATGCAAAAAGCGTTATAGATGATACAAAGGCTATATAGATGATATAAAAGCGATATAGAGGGTAAAAATTCATACAGAGAATAAAGGTGATATAAAGAATCAGGCTAGTATAAAATTACAAGATAAGAGAGTTTTTTGTTAAATATAATTAATTCAAAAGAAATAATATCGACCTAAAAAAATATAGAAACTAAAGTGCAGAAATTAAAGTATAAGAAAGTAAAGTATAGAAATTGAAGTATAAGAAATTAAAGTATAAGAAATATAGAAAGAATCCCAGGTAAAATATGTAGCCGTTGATAAGGTATAAGCTACATAACGTTCCTGGGATTCTTAACGTATTAAATACTAAATTAATTCGATATATTAAACTAAAATAATTAGCTAAACATTAAAGATTCTTAGATGAATAGTTTGAACCTAGTAATTGTGAAATTATAATTTAGTAGTCCATGTACTACAATCCCAAACTTTAGTTGCAAAATCCTCATAGAAGTCTGGTTCATGGCAAATAAGAAGGATACTACCCTTATAGGCTTTTAAAGCTCGTTTTAACTCTTCTTTTGCATCTACATCAAGGTGATTGGTAGGCTCGTCTAATAATAAAATATTGGTTTCTTTGTTCATTAATTTACATAAGCGAACTTTAGCTTGTTCTCCACCACTTAAGACGCGAACTTGGCTCTCGATATGCTTTGTAGTTAAACCACATTTAGCAAGTGCTGAACGTACTTCATATTGAGTCCATGAAGGAAATTCACACCACAATTCTTCAATACAAGTATTGTTTTTAGCGCCAGTCATTTCTTGTTCAAAATATCCTTGATATAAATAATCACCAAGGGTTACTTTACCTTGTAATGGCTGAATTAAGCCAATAATGCTTTTTAGCAAGGTTGTCTTACCAATACCATTTGCACCTTTTAAAACAACGATATCGCCTCTCTCCATGGTCAAATTAAGAGGTTTGGATAAAGGTTCGTCATAACCGATTACAAGATGCTCTGTTTGGAAAATATAACGGCCTGCAGCTCTTGCTTCTTTAAAGTGAAATTCAGGCTTTGGTTTTTCTTGTGCAAGCTCAATAATATCCATTTTGTCAAGCTTCTTTTGGCGAGACATTGCCATATTTCTAGTGGAAACACGTGCTTTATTACGAGCAACAAAATCTTGAAGTTCCTGTATTTCTTGTTGTTGTCTTTTATATGCAGATTCTAATTGTGCTTTTCTAACTGCATAAACTTCTTGGAACTTATCGTAATCACCAACATAGCGATTGAGTTCACCATTTTCCATATGATAAATCAAATTAATAACACTATTTAAAAATGGTATATCATGTGAAATTAAGATAAATGCATTCTCGTATTCTTGTAGGTAGCGTTTTAACCATTCGATGTGTTGAACATCCAAATAGTTCGTAGGCTCGTCTAAAAGAAGAATATCCGGCTTCTCTAACAATAACTTACCAAGTAAAACTTTCGTTCTTTGACCACCACTTAAATCGGTAACATCTTTATCTAAGCCAATATCATCAAGGCCTAAAGCACGACCAATTTCTTCAACTTTTGTATCAATGATATAAAAATCATGAGCATCTAATAAGTCCTGAATTGTTCCGAACTCTTCCATTAGTTCTGCCATACGATCATCGCTTGCTTCTGCCATTTCATTGCAAAGCTCATTCATTTTCTGTTCCATTTCATATAAGAAATTAAAAGCAGATTTTAATACATCACGAATACTCATGCCTTTTTCAAGAACGGAATGTTGATCAAGATATCCTACACGAACATTTTTTGACCATTCAACGTTACCTTCATCAGGCATTAACTTTCCAGTAATTATATTCATAAAGGTAGATTTACCTTCACCATTTGCGCCGACTAATCCTATATGCTCACCTTTTAATAGGCGAAAGGATACATCGTGAAATATCGCACGATCACCAAAACCATGGCTAAGATGCGTTACATTTAATATACTCATATATATACTCCTTATATTTCGAAATCAAGTCAAAAACAGTTTCATTATAGAGTAAAATTTACAAAAAAACAAGTGGTTCTAATAAATGTATAGTTCTTAGACATATGAAAGGAAAGTGCATATAATAACATATTATAATTTATTTATTTACTTCTGGAATCGATAGTGTAAAATATTTTGTGTAAATAAAAATAGAGAAGTTCCATCTGACATGGTAAAATGTTTAACGACGAAGAAAAACATAACCAAGAAAGAAGGACTTCCCTATGACTAATAATAACAAAAATC
>NZ_FJVE01000002.1 GCF_900078195.1 Clostridium sp. Marseille-P299
GGTTGTTCTACCAAGAGCATGGCCGAGTAGCCAAGTCGGGACGGGATAAACGCTGAAGGCATCTAAGCGTGAAGCCCCCCTCAAGATAAGATATCCCATAGCAAAAGCTAGTAAGACCCCTAAAAGATGATTAGGTAGATAGGTTAGAGGTGGAAGCACGGTAACGTGTGTAGCTGACTAATACTAATAGGTCGAGGGCTTAACCTAAAAAGTTTGTTTAAAAACAGATGGATGAAATCAGTGTGAAGTTTTGAATGTATATACGATTGAAAATATGTATATAATGAGATTTTAGAAACTACAGAAATGTGGTTTCTTTTTTTATTTGTAGATTTACTATAAGAAATAAATATTAAATAGGATGTACTAAAAAATATTTACAATATCTTATTCGATGGCCGGTTCAAAACAATATTCAGAACGAGTATATCCAGGATAAAAGATGATTAAGTTTAGGGATTTAGTATTAAGTAACTTTCTTGATAATACCCTATGCAGCCATATTGTATGTATTTTATTATACTTATTTTTTATAACAAGAGCTGTAAAATTCTAAATACAATATTTTTATTATTATCTCAAGCGTTAACAGAAGTTTAAAACTCATTTGATTATGATTGAAGTATATTGTTTGGATTGATAAATAGAAACAAATCTAAGTTTTCTATATTAGATTAACTGTAAAGTACTACAATGAGAATGGGGATCCCCGTGAGTCATTTTGTTAGTAATATGGGCAACAGTATTGCAGGAATGTTGATAATTTTTCAAATTAAGATATGAAAGTTGTTTGCTTATGCATTTAATGAAAATTTATATACAATTTAAAACATTAAAAATATCACAATTTATATATAATAGAACTATATAGTTTGAAGGGAATTTTGTTGATAATTTTATATTTATATAAAGTTTAAATTAACACTTGACTTTTGTTGTTAATGATGATAAACTGTATAAACTGCTAGAGATTAAATTGTTTATGAAATTTGAACAATTTAAAAATCCTTTAAAATAAAGGGTTGACAAGCTTAAATCAGTATGTTATAATACAAAAGTTGCTTGATTCGAAAGAACTGTATAAACAATTTGAATTGTTTGAAAAAATAATAAAAAAGTTGTTGACAAACAGGAAAAACGATGATACAATAAACAAGCTGATTTACAAAACAGCAAATAATATAAAGTGAAACACCGAATGGTGTGACATTAAATATGAGTGATAATAATCACAGAACATTGATAACTGAACAGTGAAACAACCTTGAAATTCGTTGAGAATAAAAATCCAGACAGAAATGTTTGGTATAGAACTGTGAAGGATCGTAAGATCTGACACAACCCT
>NZ_FJVE01000003.1 GCF_900078195.1 Clostridium sp. Marseille-P299
TAACCTTAAAAAGTTTGTTTTGATAACATTTGGATTAATCAATGAGAAGTATTCCTCGATAGCTCAATGGTAGAGCACACGGCTGTTAACCGTGGGGTTGTTGGTTCGAGCCCAACTCGGGGAGTTTTTTATTTAAAAACTTAGCATTTGAATAAAAATGTGTAATAGTTTTTAAATAAGTGTATATAATTAAATAGTAATATGGCGACATAGCCAAGCGGTAAGGCATGGGTCTGCAACACCCTGATCGCCAGTTCAAATCTGGCTGTCGCCTCTATAGAATGGAATCCCTAAATTTTATAATTTAGGGATTTTTTAATGTCAATTGATATGAAATTATGTTCTATCATTTAAATGCCCATCCCTAAAGATATTGAAAGTTTTAAGCATGAAGACATTGACAGTATGGAAAATAGTGATATAATTAATCTCACAGTATGAGATATTTAATTATGAATGAGGATTGCTTATACATGGGACTCATATATCATAGAATTACATAGTTAGGGAAGGAAAATGTTTATGGACTACGAAATGTATTCCAAAATGTTTGTTGAATTATTTTCACAAGCCATACACTGCCCATTTCATCAAGATGCATTAGATGTTTCTAAGGGGGAAGGTGGGTTATTGTTGTATTTATGCAAGCATTCTGGAGCCTCTGCAGGAGAACTTAAGAACGAGTTTGAGGTTGGTTCTGGTCGTATTGCTAATGCACTTAAAAGCCTAGAAAGTAAAGGTATGATTGTTCGTGTAAGTTCTCCTGATGATAAAAGAATTGTTCTAGTAAATATTACTGAAAAGGGAAAAGCATTAGTTGAGCGGCGTTATAAATTGTTTTTAAAGAAGATGAATATGCTGCTATATGAAGTTGGAGAAAAAGATACACAGGAATTTCTCAGAATACTTAAGCGTATGATTGAACTTAGTAATAAAAAGCAAGAGAATGACTAACATTTTATATAAATATAGTTAGTGCAGGTTATAGACCTGCCTTCTTGATAATTAATATCTCATACCATGAGATATTTTAGCGAAAGAATAAACTAAAGGAGGATACAATTTGAATCAATCGCATTTTCCAACGCAAATTAATGGAAATCTGCGTAAATATACATTGAAAGTGCCATCGGATATTAGACGTTGTAGTGGTATTGTATTGTTTGGAAAACGTATTAAATCACTAGTATTTTCAACAGATATTGCAATAATTAAAAATATTGATGCAGATGCAGTTCTTGCTGTGTACCCATTTACTCCCCAGCCGGTTATTACAGAAAGTATTTTAAGATACTCAGATACTCCTGTTTTTGCAGGTGTTGGTGGAGGACTTACCCAGGGAGAGCGAATCCTCACTGTAGCTATGATGGCAGAGATGCATGGTGCTTCTGGTGTTGTAGTTAATACATTGGTCAGCAACGAAATTATATATTCTCTATCGAAAAAATTGGATATTCCTGTAGTCGTGACAGTTGTAAATGATGACGAGAATATTGGAGCACGTATTGAGGCGGGTGCAAAAATATTGAATGTATCAGCGGCGAAAAATACACCATCTGTGGTAGCTCGGATTAAAAAGCAATATCCGGATATTCCCGTGATTGCTACTGGCGGAAGAAGTGAGGAATCAATACGTGAAACCATAGATGCGGGAGCTAATGCAATTTCTTGGACTCCACCTACAAGTGGGGAAATATTTAGGGATATTATGCAGGGATATCGTGAAGGCAAAGGACATCCATAGACAGTAATTGGATAAAGCAAATGAATAAAATAAATGCATAAAGCAAATGAAATGGTTAATGAATAAAGTAATCGAATATAGAAAATGAATAGAGTAATGAATGTAGAGATTAAAGTAGAAAGGTCGGCTAATCAATTGATTAGCCGACCTTTTAATAGTGTGCCCAGCATGGGCGCAATCTAATGGGTTAAAGTCCCTAACACAGCCTAGTAGTGGCAAGTGTATAGCCTAAGACAAGGGTGTCGTTCGTGAGGGCGAATCTGAAGGAAGTCCGTGGGCAA
>NZ_FJVE01000004.1:300000-425070 GCF_900078195.1 Clostridium sp. Marseille-P299
AGTCATAAGAAGTAATGAAGGAATGGAAATAGCCGCATGCTTTCCAACATAATCAAGTATTGTCATCCCAAAAGTTTCAGCTGCGATTACATTGTCAGCTCCAAGGGGTGTAGGCACGATCGTTGCTGTAGTAGCAATAATACCTGCTGCTGTTAAAGGGCTCATTCCGACTCTTGTTAAAATTGGGAAGAGTGTTGCCATTAATAATACGCCTAAGCTAGAAGCACTTGGTACAACTAATGACAATAAGTTTCCTAGTAAAAATATAATTGGCACTAAGACATATTTTGATTTGATCTTACCGATCGGTTTTAACATAATCTGAACAGTTTTATCATTAGCACCAATATAAGTCATGTAGGTTGAATAACCCATTAAAGTCATAAGTGTTAAACCTATGTTACCTAATTGACTTAAAAATGCTGTCTCAATATTTTTGAAAATATCAAGCAGCGCAAAACCAGTTGTAGAATCACTATCCAAAACTGGATGTCCTAAAATGACAGCTGCAGCTAATAAAATAATTCCACATAAAAGTAATGCAATTGTAGTATTATATTTCTTTACAATTAACACTGTAAGCAATATTATTGCTGCAATTGAAATAATAATCTCGACCATATTTGTTCTCCTTTTCTTCTGTTATAATTGAATCTAGAGCAAATGGTAAAACGTTTTATCTTATGAGTATAAAATATCATATTTTTATTAACCTTGTCAATAAAAATATAAGACGCCTTCATACATTTTGTTTAAAATAGATTTTATTTTTAATTGTTTTTGTAAGTTTTGCATAAATAATTTTATTGTATTTTCTATTATTTGGTATATTCTTTATTAGAGGCATTAAGAACTAAAGTGCGCTTCATACACTCTCGCGAGCAAATACTTATATAACACACCTTTTGCTCCGCGCACAGATGCGTATCCTTAGGGGGAACGATTTTTAAATAATAGAACAAAGCGTTTATGCTTTTATTTCTTATCATTAAAAAAAGACAGATGTATCATGACTAATTTATTGTCATATACAACTGTCTCTTATTTAATATGCTAAGCTCCTTCTCAAGCTCCTTATATTTTATCAAACAAACTTTTTCTATGCTATTCTCGTACCCTTATAATGCCTATATTCTACCGTATATCCTTATATAACTTTGCAATCTTATTAACATCCACACCACTTCGATACATCTTTCTTAAACGATTCATCTGCCACATCAATTTAAGCTTAGGAATCGTACCTTTTGGGAATCTTCTATCCGAAGTATAGATACGTTTCTTGGTCATTCCTAACTTTTCATTTCTTTCTTTTAATGTAAGGGATAGTTGATAGTCCTCCATAATAGGAAGATCAGGGAACATCCCTATTTCGAAAAATAAGTCTCGATCAATAAAAAGCCCTTGATCACCAAATATTACTTTTCTATCTTTTACTCGATGATTAGAAATAACCCTACATGTCCACATAAAGAAATTCCAAGAATGAAAAGCAATTCCAAAACATCCTACTCTATGGTCTTTCATTACATACCGAATTTGGCTGAGAGGATTCTTTGGAAGCTCACTGTCACAATGCAGAAAGAATAAAATATCACCAGTACTTTCTTTTGCCCCAAGATTCATTTGATTTTGTCTTCCCTTTTTCGAATGAAGAATACGAAATTCTAAGTCCAGTAATTCCAAGGTTTTATCAGTACTCCCTCCGTCCACAAATAAAATTTCACATTTATTTTTAAGAGGTCTTAATTGCTCTTGCATCTTAATTATTGTAGCTTCTTCATTATAAATAGGAACAATAATAGAAATACGGCTTGTCCGCATTAAATACTTACCAGTCATTGTTTGTTGTAGGCTCTTATCTGTGCGCATTCGTTCTTTAAATCTTTTTAAATCCTCTGGAACATCCATATCTGATAACTTTGGTATATATCCTATTGTTATCCCGTGATCCCTTAAGTATTTAGAAGTATTCTCAAGCACCTTATCATGCCCATAACTTTGTTTATGAAACACTTCAATATATGGAGTTTTCATTCCAACTAAATAATATCCTCCATCTGAAGTGGGCCCAAATACTACATCCTTACTTTCTAAAATACAAAAAGCCTTTTGAAGATGTTTTGCTCTAATCTCAGGTACATCCGTTCCAATTAAAATACAAGCGTCATATCCATGGCCTAAAACGCTTTGAATGCCATGATACATTTTTTCACCCAAATCTGTTCCGGTCTGAGGGAAATACTCCTTATCACTACCTAAAATAGAAACCAGGCCATCTTCTTTACCTTCTGGGGTGTAGCAAACATAGATATCTGCGCCTACCTTCTGGCACTCCTCTTTTATATCATAAAGAAAACAACGATGCAGCTGTGCACATTCCGATGGCTTAAGCCAAGGCATCATTCTCGTTTTCGTCTCTCCCGGGATAGGTACCCGTGTAAATATAATGATTGCTCTTTTCATTTACTTATTATCTCCAGTATCTTAATTAATTACTGCCTTTTGTTACTTATTAGTGTGAAATAGGTTTTTCTTCAAGCTTCATATTACCAGAACTTTGTTTTTATTCGATTCATTAGCGACTTTTCTGTATCTGGATCTTCGTGAATCCCTAAAATTTCTGTTAAAATGTGTGACACATTTTCACATCCATTTCTACTAAGATGCCCCGCACAGGATCCACAATACGTATAAATGTGCTTATAATTTTTCAATGCTTTTGGCATTCTTTTTGCTAACTCTGGCTCTTTCACCCCAGCGCAGCCTCCAAGCCCACAACACTGTGCCTCCTGTATGACATGAACCTCACCGTTTAGATAAGTATTCATCCATGAAAGCCACCTATTTTCTTTGCGATCTGGGCAAGGTCTAAAGACCTGTATGTCTCCTTTAATTTTCTGACCAATTCCAAGTTCTTGAAGCTTCTCATAAATACTAACTACCTTAACCTGTAATTTTCCTTCTAAAAAGTCATAACAATTAGGACAGACCATAATTACTTCCTGAATATTAAACTTTTTCAATCTATCATTCAAATTATCTAAGAGTAGTTTCTCCTGCTTGTACAATCCCAATTCAGCGATTGGTTTCCCACAACAATCAAATACCACACCTATGTCTGCCTTCTCTTTTAATAAATCAACTAGCCTCTTTGTGGTTCTGGGATAAAACGATGGAAAATTACAACCGGGAAACAATACACTTTTTCCCGGCTGCTTATAATTCCGAAAGAGATAGTTCTTCTTTTCACCTAGAAGCATGTTGTACCCCTTTACAGGTAACTTTCCATTATTTTTTTCTGTTTGCTCCCTACGTATTTGAAGAATAACTTCTCTTCCATCAATTCCTTTTGGACAAACCTCAGAGCATTTTCCACATAAAAAGCAGTGATAAGCCAATTCTTTAAAATCTTTCATAGCACCGATATCTATCTTATACTTGTCAAGAAACAGACAGTTCTTCATACACAAACCACAATGTATACATGAATTTGTATCTACCGATTTATGAAATTCCTTTTTCATAATTTGCACTTCCTTTTGATGGGTCAGTGAGTATCGCAGCAAATGCCTTTATAATCTGTACTATAGTGGCGAGAGCAAAAATAGGACTAATAAAATAAAAAGCTCTCATAGTTTTTACTGAGTTCATAGCTGTAAACACCGTATACAACACCGTCATTACAACCATCCCCCCATTCACCATAGAAGTCATCTTCGTGATTTTATTTCTTCTGATTATATAAAATATAACAACTGCTACTGTCAAGAGTACAATCAGTAATAATACGGAAGTCTTCCATGATTCTAAGGGATAATCTCGTTCCCATCTCTGATTTTTATAAATCACGTATCTGGCCATTCCCATTTTCTTTTTTGTAAAATATCGTATCAAATATCCTCCTAAAAACAGAAGTAATTCTACCAATGTCAAGAAGAGATAGCCTACCTTTCTCATATTTATAACCATACTCCTTCCAAAGTAGTTGAAAAACACAGTTTTTCAACCTGCTACACTTGCTATTAACTTTCAACTTTTACAGAATTATTTTGCTGCTTTATCCGTTGATAGCTCTCCTACTGTAGTATATACACAATCATCACTATTTGGATCTCCTACCTGAACTGGAAGCTCATCATTCATCTGCCATTGATTCCAACCTCCATCGTATAAAGAGACATTTTCATAAGAATTCTCATAACAGATTAAAAATGGAATTGTTGCTCTCCATCCTGTACCACAATAGAAAGATAGTTCATTATCTAAAGAAGCGCCAGATTCTTGTAAGTATCCCTCTAACACATCAATTCCTACTGTAGTTCCATCTTCGTTATTATAAGATCCGTCATCGGTATCATGTCCCCAAATTGCACCTTTTGGCTCTCCAGCTCTATCAATGTATCCGTAGCCGCTTGTCTCACCTAGAAATTCTTGTTTACTTCGAATACTAACTAACTTGAAATTTTCATCATTTTCAAGCTTATCTTTTACTTCATCAATAGAAAGTATATACTCAGGATGTGCAGGAATGGTAACTCCAAAATCTTCTTCTGTTTTACTTGGCTTATTACTTTCTTTTTCTATTGCATAATCAGCCTTTACCCAGGCTTCCATTCCACCATCTAAACATTTAACATTTTCAACTCCTGCCCAAAGCATAGAAAATGCAACTCTATCATCGGCTGAATTTGAACCTGTATCACTATAACAAATCACTGTTGTATCTTTTGTAATACCAAACTCTGACATCAACGCTACAAATTCTTCTGGCTCTCTTAAATTCCAGTACTCTTCTGACTCAACATTGTCTGTATTCATATGAACGGATCCTGGAATATGACCTTCCTTATATGTGACGCTATCTTCTTCTGTACCCCATGAACATTCAAGAATAATATAATTTTCCGATTCCTTTTGATTTCCATCAATAACACTCTGTACCCATTGTGGTGTCACATACACTTTTCTAGTATCTACTGCATCCGCTGTTACATTGCTTTCTTCTTTTTGCTGTGTTGCATCGTTTTCCTTTGTAGCCGCTGTGCAACCAGTTACCAACACACTTGCCATTGCTGCGCATAATAATACTTTTAATACTCTCTTCTTCATCGTTTACTCCTAATTCTAAAATATTTATTCTAACTCTTATCTACCTTAAGTTTAAATTCGTAACTCAAGCTTCTTAGTTTCAAAATCTATACTATACTTGATAAATTCAACCAGAACAGTATATTAATTACAAGGATTGAAACTTTTACGTCGACGTGACTATGATGAATTTGTGAAACGAATTAAGGTTTAAAATACTGTCTTTCAATACGAACCAAAAAATCTTCATTTAAATAATCCTCAAGTTTATGGAATGTATCTTGATTACGTATGAGTCGTCCTGGTTCTTGGTATTGCACCCACGCCATAGCGCACCATGTAATCCCTCGAAGACAGGTAATTGATATAAAAAGTTCTAACTGTTCTTTCAAGTTCTCTATCATAAATCGTCCATCCACAGCCATAAGATACGCTTGTACAAACTCATCTATTTCTTTTTGAGAAAGAATAATATCCGTCTTCCAAAAAGTAGTGGTAGGAGCTAGAAAATGTCCCAAATCCTGTACTGGATTCCCCGATAAAGGCTTCTCCCAGTCCACCAGATAATTAGATTTCCCATAACCGTTTATAAGGAAATTTCCTGAATTAAGTTCCGTGTTAATGCAACAGTGATATCCTGTATAAACACCCTCGGAAGCTAATTTTTCCTCACCATACTTTAACATTTTTTCAATTTGTTTCTTAATCTTAATACTACCAAGAGGCGAATCATAATATGTTTGAACCATAGCATGGCATTCATCTAAGATAGCCTTAAGAGGATTTGGTGGCGATAAAAGCCCTTTATGACCTAATATCGGAACACTATGAATATCAGCCAAACATTCTGCTGCAAGAGGAAGATCCGTTTTATAATTTAAACTTCTTCCTTCTAAAAATTCCATAACCATGACACCATAATCTAGGAATTCTTTGCTTCCATCTACATAGAAAGGTCTCGGGGTTCGTCCAGATTCCTTTAAAAATTCAAGAGCATCATATTCATATTGTATTTGATTTAAAAGATTCATTTGGCTCCCTGTGTTTACTCGAAGGACCATCTTCTTCTTCGTCACCGGATGCTCAAAAACATAGTTAATATTATATTCACCTTGAGCCAATTCTTTATATACGATTCTTTCTTCTTTCGGAATTTCTAACACATCCTTTAAACTACTCTGCTCAAGATAGTCTCTTAACCCCTTAATCTTGTCCATTCCTTTTATCCTTTCTTAAAAACTATCAAAGATATTTACGACCCGTATTATAATTTCTAAATACGGGTCGGTATTTCGGAAAATCCACGAACCAAGGAAACTCTTACTTTTATTTTACTCCTGTACAAAAGCTGCCTGTACTGCTGCTCCCTTTGCTCCATCTTCAATAATATATAAATTGTCTACATCAAATCCTGCATCTTTTAATACAGAAACACCTGCTTTGGCACATTTATTACCACTGTAACATAAGAAGTAAACTGGTTTCTCTTTATCTAATTTTTCTTCAGCCAAATTATACAATGCTGTCTGTGCTTTTGCATCATCAAAATCTGTTAAATCACTATGAATAGAGCCTTTTAAATGTCCTGCATTATAATTCTCATCATCACGTACATCAATGATTTGAGCATCCGCATTTTGTAATGCTTCTTCACCACTTATATACTGCCATTCAATAGTTTCATCAGAACGATCTGTTGTAAGTGCATTCTTCTCTTTCGCCAATGCTTTTGCTCCACCTTCAACTGTATAGATTAAAGATGCGTCAATACCTGCTTCTGTTAACACTTCTGTTGCTTTCTGTGCCCCTCTTTGTCCACTATTACAAATAATATAGATTTTTTCGCCATCATTTAAATTTTCTTTTGCATAAGTAGCCATTTCATCTGCAAGGGCTTCCTCTTCTAAAGGAAAAATCGGACACCACTCAGAGCCTACAACTCTTCCTTCTTCATATGTACTCCATTCACGTACATCTAATACATGTCCGCTTCCATCTTTCGCTAACTTCACAGTTTCAGAAGCTGACACATACTGATATCCGTCGTCTGAAACCTTAGCACCCTCCTTAGAATTACATCCTACCAATAAGGATAATGATAATACCACTGCGAACCCTAAACTCATTACTTTTTTCTTCATAATTAATCTCCTATCTGTGCACTTAGCACACGTACAAATCAGTTTGAGTAAAAGATATCCTTCCTCTCACCCTAATTTCCTGTTCTTTTAATTTTTATGTATTCAAAAGCTTATAACTTTCCCTTATTTATAAGCCATTGGTACCTCAAGCCATGTGTCATATATATTGCGTTTAAATGACATTTCATCTTTTATTTCAGGCAAATTCAAGGTATATCCTTCGTTTTCTTCCCTTAAATATCCCTTCGTTAAATCTTCCTTTGAAAGATCAAAAAATCTTTCCTTCTTTTCAAATAATTCAGGATGCATTAAATATACCGCTGCCGTAACATCCCAGTTATAGAATCCTTTAATTCCATACCCATCCTGATTATAAGAAAACCAGTAGTCGGTTTTCTCCCTGATATATTTTGCAATTCTCTTTTCACTGTTAAAAAGTTCCCTTTTATACTCTTCTTTTGTGAATAAAACCTTCAAACAATTATTACCGGTAATAACGGATACATCATGTCCGTATTTCAAAACATGATATGTGGCCAGTGGATCGCAAGAAAAATTCAGCTCATCCATCACTTTCTTTTCAAATACCAGCGGAGAGGTAATTCCACCCATCAATACAATCTCTTTTACATATTTATAAAAATTAGGTTCCAGTTCATATGCGCCTTGCAAATTGGTCAAAGACCCAGTAGCCAGAATGGATAATTCCCCTGGATAGCGACTTGCCATCTCAGCCAGATATTCAGATGCTTCATTCCTATAATCACCAGGACAACTTCCGCCCTTCTTTAAAGTTATGTCCTCACATCCAATTTCCTTTTGCATCTCTTTTATATTCGAATAAACTGCGTCAATCTTGTTGTTGCCATAGGTTGCGGTGATTCCACAAACTGTAGCATCCTTACAGCCTAATAGATATAGTAATGCCAATCCATCATCCACATCACATCCCTTAATTCCCATGGTATTATCGCAATCAAATATAATTTTCTTCATCACAAACTCCTATCTGTGTGCTTTTCCCACGTAATATGACGTATTCTTCAAGAACTATATGTTTTATTAAGAGCTAAACGTTTTCCTAGAACTATAAGCTTTTCTAGTTCTCACTTATCTCTTTTCGAAAATAAGTAAAACCTGAACCATCCACTGCAATATTCACTTCATAAACGCCATCCTCTAAGTCAGCCTCCCATTCACAGGCCTTACCTATGAATCTGCCGTTCTTAACGGTCCCTATCATGCAGTTTGCCTTCCCAATATATTCTTCAACCTTCTGATTTTTCGGATGATATAGTATATTGTGAGGAACGTCATATTGAATGATTCTTCCTTCACTCATCAATGCAATTCGGTCCGATAACTGAAGTGCTTCCTGCTTATCATGAGTGACTAAAATGGTAGTTAAACAGCGTGTTTCATGTAATTTCTTAACTAAACTAGCCATCTCTATCCGAAGCTTCCCATCCAGCCCTGAGAAGGGTTCATCTAAGAGCAGTACTCTAGGCTCGGCAGCCAATGCTCTTGCCAGTGCGACTCTTTGCAGCTGCCCCCCTGACATTTCTCGTATCTTTCTCTTTTCAAAGCCCTCAAGTTGAACTTCTTTTAATAATTGTGATACCCGCTCTTTTTGAATCTTCTTAGGTATCTTTTTAAGTTCCATAGAAAATGCAATGTTTTTTTCTACTGTCATATGAGGGAAAAGACGCAGGTCTTGAAATACAATCACAGTCCCTCTTTTTTCAGGTGGTATTTCCTTCATAGATTTTTCATTTACGGAAATCTCCCCTGATTCTATCTCAATCAGACCGGCAATGCTCTTTAAAAGTGTACTTTTACCGCAACCAGATGCCCCTAATAAAGATATAAATTCACCGTCTTTTATCTCCATATTCACTTCATGTAAAATGTCTTCTTTTTGTAATTTTACATTTAATTTTTTAATGACTAAACTCATACAAACTCCTGTTAGGCATAATAATCTACTTTGTAGTTTTTACTGTATTTATTTGCAACCCACTCAAATAGTCCAAATATAACGAGTGTTATGCCTAAAAACACAGCACTATATACCGAAGCAATATTTCTATCTCCGCTCTGCAAATAAGGTACCATCACTATGGTAAAGGTTTTCACCTTTCCTCCGCCAATTAATAAGGTAAGAAAATACTGACTAAAAGACACAAGGTATGCCATGCTAAACGCTGACAACATCACCGGTACTAAAAGTGGTAATGATACCTTATAAAATGCCTTAAGGGGTGTTGCTCCAAGAACTCTTGCCTGCTCTTCCAATCCTTTTCCTACTCCCTTGGTTCCATCCATCAAAAGCCTGATTGCATATGGTAGGGAATAAATAAGTTGGGCTATCACTACCCCATACACTGTATTGTTAAGTCCTGCCTTAATAAACGTCACCTGTATCCCCATAGCGAATACCGTTGCTGGCACCATAAAAGGTAGAATCGATAGGAAATAAAGTATTCCTTTTCCTTTAAAATCATAAAATACAAATGCTCTTGCCGTCATGGTACCTATCACTACTGACAAGGCTGCTACCACAGTAGATATGAATATACTGGACATAAAGAGCGAAACCATCTGATGTTTTCTACTAAGTATTTCTAGTGCTGCACGAGTAGAAAAAACCTGAGGTAACAAATCTGGCCATGCCCAGCGTTCTACAAATACCCAAATGAAAATTGTGAAAACAGGTATCAAAATGATAAGCGCAAATGTGAATAATATTAATGTAGTAATTTTATTCTTCTTTCCTGTCATTCTTTTCCCTGCTTTCTTTGGTTCAATCTCCTGATCTTTTTTTCCATTAGTATATAGTAAATACACGCACTGATACATGAGATAATAATAATGATTCCATTTAAAGCCATAGCATAAGGTCTGTTCTTTAAATTCGGATGAATATACTCAATATATGCCTGTACGGGAAGTGCTCTTGGCATTGTTGCTCCAAGAATCGCGGGCAGCTCATATGCTCCTAACGAAAAGACAAATATAATAAGGAATCCACTTAGGATTGAATTTTTACAAAGCGGTAATGTTACCTTATAAAAGGACGTCCATCTACTAGCCCCCAAATTCCTAGCTGCTTCACCTAATTTATCATTGATATTCGACATTAAAGCAATAATAAAATATATAATAAAGGGAACCTCTTTCCACAGATAAGCCAGAATAATTCCTATCCCATAAGAATCATACATAAACATTGGAAATTGCTGCTGTTCCTTAATAATTCCTAAAGAATAAAAAATTCTGGCTACCATTCCATTTTGAGATAATATATTAATTGTAAATAACGCTACCACTACATGAGGCACCACAATAGGCAGTTGCACAATTCTCATGTAACTCCCTTTTGTTCTGCGGCTCATAACAATCACAGCACATATAACTACACCAATGAACGTTGCTAGTACAGAAGAAATAAAAGCAATCCTAAGACTATATTCAATGGACCTCATTGTACTTGGATTTCTTAAAATCTCTTTATAATACTTAAGTGTTGGTTCCGTTAATCCAAATGCAGGAATCACCCCAAGGCTCTGAGCAATTGCACTTATTAATCCGATTAAAAATATTATTGATAATATTATCTGCGGTATTAACAATCTGTAGGGAGCTGACTTCTTCCACATTACTTCCCAACTACCTCTTCTTCCCATATTTCTTCAATGATAGGTACTAATTCAGCCTTCATCTCTGGTAAACGTTTTTCAAGAAGTTCATCTTGAGGAATTGTTCCTTTTCCTAGATCTACTTTATCAAAAGCTTCTTTTTGTGTATCATTTAATTTATCGTAATCCACTACCGGAAGTACTTTCAACTCATCATATCGGTCTGCCTGAACTTCAGGAGAAATCATTTCATTAATGGCTACCATGGCTCCAGCTTTGTTTGGTGCATTCACTGCGATTGCCATAAAGTTAGTATTTCCAATGGTGCCCTTGTCAAACTGAAATGTCTGAGTCGTTTCAGTATACGTTCCATTTTCTATCTTTATCGCTGTCCCATATGCATCATAGCTCATATTTAGTAACACTTCACCATCTGCAAACATGTTATCCAGTGTGGTTGAAGAATTCGGAAATGTAGTTCCCTGATTCCATAAATATGGATTTAACTGTCTTAAATATTCAAGCGCTGGTTCTATGGCTTCTTTTACCACTTCTTTATCTGCTTCCATCGTAAGAAACTGTTCATATCCACAGATATCATAAATAACGTTACGCACAAATGCACTTCCTGTAAAATCTGGAAGGGCTGGATATGTCACCTTCCCCGGATTCTTTTTCACAAATTCCATTAATGCCTCAGTGCTGGTTGGCAATTCAGTAACAACAGCAGTATCTGCAATCATGACAATCTGTGCCTTTCCATATGGTGCCTCAAATCCCTCAATCGGGTATGCAAAATCTAATGTAACATCTTCTGATTCTGTATCGATATACTCGTTATAATTCGGAAGTTTATCTACAAATGGACCGTAAAGCATATTATTTTCTTTTGCAGATTGAAAATTCTCACCATTGATCCAAATCATATCAATACTTCCTTTTTCTTTCCCTGCCTGTACTTCACCAGAGAGTTGGCTAAGTACCTGATCAATGTCCATAGGTACACGTTCCATGGTAATATCATATTTTTCTTTCATAAGTGGTGCAAATTCATTATCAAGCCACTGATTAAGCTGTTCATCTCCACCCCACCCGTAAAACGTAACTGTGGTTCCTTTTGCTGACTCTACCATTTCTTCAAAGGTCATATCAGCGATATCTGTTTCCATTTCCTTTGTATTATTCTCTTTCTTTGAGCAAGCTGCCATAGAAAATAGCAGTACTGTAAGCATAAACATTGTAAACAATTTCTTTTTCATGGTGTTTTTCCTTTATTCCAATATTTTTATATTCGCATCCTACTTTTCATTATTACTGTAATTCTAAATTCTATTTATTTATGTAATTTGTTCCACCTTCTTCATTTTTTCATTCATAACTTTACATTTATTCATCCATTCTCATTACTTATGAATTCACATCATCAAATTCATTCATCTATTTACGTTACTTTTTAGTTAACATCATTTTCAAATCCTCATATCTTACAATTCTTCCTTATCAGCCTTTAGGAACTTTCTTTGAATCAAAATTCCCGTTCCAGTAACTACAAACGCAAGAATTCCTGCAATGAGAAAATATCTCCATTTTTCCTCACCTGCCGTAAGCCCCGCAGCTCCAATTGTAAAAAAAGATACTCCAGGAAGCATAAATATGAATGTAAAGATTGAGTATTTCCAAAAACTAATATCAGTAATCCCATAGGCGAAATTCTGCAAATTGTATGGGAAAATTGGAACCATTCTAGTAATCATTAATACGAGCATATCGCTCTTTCCATCTTCTAAAAATAGAAGTTTTTTTAGTACACTATTCTTCTCAAGCATCGGCTTAATTGTGTCCCTCAAAAAAAATCGTGCAGTTAAAAATGCTAACATTGCTCCTAAAGTGGTGGCAACAAGGCATGCAAATATACCAATGACAGGTCCAAACAAAACCCCCGCTATAACAGCAAATGTAATGCCTGGAAGGGCAAACACCACACATCCGACAATCGTCAGCACAATATAGATGAAAATGGCTACTAAGAAATTATTATTGACGATTTCCTGTAAAAAGGAAAGGTTGTCCATGTTGCTCAAATACTTAGACCAACCAAAACAGCCGTTTAATGTCACAATAACAATAACAAGCAACGTAAATAACAGAAGCTTTGTTAAGCCTTTCTTATTTTCCATTGTTACCGTGCCTCTTCTGACGTTCTATGTAAAGCTGGCGGAATAAAACAATCAATGCAGACAGTGCAAACAAAATCAGTAATGCTGTTACAAACATCTGTGCACCACCAGTTAGCATTCCTCCCACATAAGAGTAAATAACGGTTGCAGGTAATTGACCAATCCCAGTTGCAACTATAAAGCCACCAAATGACATAGACGTAAGCCCTGACGCATAGCTAACGATATCAAAAGAGATAAAAGGAAGTAATCTAGCAATTAATATACTCATACGACCATGCTTTTTGAAAAAATCATCAATTTGTTTTATTCCTGTTTTACTTGTCAATTTTTCTACTACATCACGTCCCAAAATTCTTGCAATAAAGAAGCAAATAGCTGCTCCCACCATAGAACTCACCCAGGATAAAATTGCCCCCTGCCACCAGCCAAATAGATTGGCATTTGCAAATGTAATTAAGAAAGCTGGCAACGGTGCCGCTATGGATTGTAATATCATCAATAAAAATGATACCAATACTGCATACGGTCCATAAGACTCAACGAACGTTCTAAGTACCTTAAAATCACCGCTTGCGAACATCTTTAATATACTATTAAAATTCTTATTTACTGATGGTATAAAAAAATACATCAGTACTGCCGCCACAAAAAAGGCAAGCATAACGACCTTGGTCACCCATTTTCTCTTTTTTAATGCATTCTTCTCCATAATTCCCCCTGATTTCTTGTCTCGACTTTCAATTATAGCATGCATCCCATATATTTCAATTAATAGGGTCTATATATACAAAAATACAATATATAACCATAGATATATAGATGATATGATTAAAAGCTTCCAAGAGTTAAATGCTACTCCTTTTATATTTTCTAAAGAATGTCTATTCAGGATAGTGTAATTTACACTATCAGATGATAAAAAATAAGTACTATAATATTATCGTTTCAAGAAACTCTGTAAGTCAGTACTTAATAAGTTCTGATTTACAGATTTTTTTGGGGTCAATCTATTTATGCTGGAATTTTACAACAATATAAATTCCAACTAAATAGTTTATTGATATATATTAGTTAGGAAAGAAAAGAGGTATTTTAAATGAATTCAACAGGAAATACACTTGAAGATGTCTTAAAAAGTCGTGGTATTGACATGGCAGATGTTGACGCTCAAGATTATAAAATTCCAGAACCAAAAGAGAGCACAAAAAGACTTATGGAAATCTACTACAACTTAAAAGTTACTGCAGATATGGAAGCTCCATACTGGTACAACAGAGCTTGGTGGGAAAATGACGGAGATGTAACTATCGTAAGAAGAGCGAAAGCTATGGCTGCATGCTTATCACATATCACACCTACAATTTTGCCTTATGAGAAACTTGTTATGAACAAGACAAAGAATGTTAGAGGTGCTTTCCCATTTCCTTGGGTTTGTGCAAGTTTCTTTAACGCACAGGCAGAAGCTTTAATGAACGAAGTGGATGCTCCAGCAGAGAGTGAAGCTGATTCAGTCAGCATGGTTGGTGCTGGTGGCGGTAATGTTACTGAAAGTTATGGAAATGTTATTTCTCTTGCTAAGAAGTTTGGTATGAGAAAGGAAGAAATCCCAGTTTTGGTTAAAACATCTAAACCTTGGGATGGGGTTTCTGTTGAAGACATAAGTGCAAAATATGCAAAGTTCACACCAGGTTATGATTTAGAACAACGAATTATGGAATCTGTTATCTGTATGTTTGATTCCTGGGCAATTCCTCAAGGACGTGAAGTAATGAACTATTACTTGCCTTTGGAATATGGTTTTGACAGAATCATAGAATTATGTGATGAAAAAATCGCTGAGGTTATGGGTGAAGCAGGTGATGATGGAATTCAGGGCATGAGTAGAGGTTATTACTACGTAGCAATGAAAGAAATCACAAAAGGATTGAGCGCTTGGTGTGAAAACTATTCAAAGCAGGCACAATATTTAGCTTCCATTGAAACAGACCCAGAATTAAAAGCTAACTACGAAAAGATTCAAGAAGTTATGGGAAATATTGCACATAAGAAACCTTCAAACTTCTGGGAAGCAATTCAGATGACAATCTGTTGTCATTTAGGCGTTGTCAATGAAGATCCTCAGTCTGGTCAATCCATTGGTAGACTTGGACAAGTATTACAGCCATTTTATGAAAAAGATATTGAAGATGGCATTATGACAGATGAAGATGTTATTGAACTTCTTGAATTATACAGAATTAAAATTACTTGTATTGAATGTTTTGCATCCGCTGGAGTATCTGGCGGTGTTCTTTCCGGCAATACATTCAACAACCTTTCTTTAGGTGGACAAAGTTACCATGGCCTTACAGCAGTTACTCCACTGGAATATTTAATTGTTGAAGCAGGTATGAGAAATAGAACTCCTCAACCTACACTAACTGTATTATATGATGAAAAGACACCTGAAGACTTTCTTATGAAAGCTGCTTCCTGTACAAAATTAGGATGCGGATATCCTGCATGGGTGAATAACCAGACTGGTATGAACTTTATGTTAAGAAATTATGGACCAGAAGGAATGAGTCTTGAAGACGCAAGAGCATGGTGTCTTGGAGGATGTCTTGAATCTGCCCCTGGATGCTTCTTACCACTACATTATAATGGAAAAGTAACCATGATTCCTGGCGGAGCTTCACCTACCTGCGGTACAGGTGTTCATTTTATTGCTATGCCTAAAATACTTGAACTTGTTTTAACAAACGGTCTAGATAAAAGAACAGGAAAACAAATATATCCAGCTCACAATAGAACGATTGATTCTTATGAAACCATGGTGGATCAATGGGGAAAATATATGGAGCTTACTACAGATGTTGTTAATAAGGTTAATAATATCCAAATGGATCTTTGGAGAAAAAATAACATGCCTGTTGTTAACTCACTCTTAAAACCAGATTGCTTTACCAATGGTCAAGACATTGGTGCTATGGGCGCAAGATATAATGCAACGATTAACTTCGAATCTTGTGGTACTATCACATTGATTAATTCCTTAGCTTCTATTAAGAAAAATGTCTTTGATGATAAAAAGTTTACAATCGAAGAAATGACAGATGCATTGCTTAATAACTTTGGATTTGAAACTGCATACCAAACAGGGGTATTCTCACCAGATTCAAGAGTGAGCACAGAAAACAGCCCTAAATACGAAGAGATTTTTGCGGCTTGCATAAATGCACCAAAATACGGAAATGCAGACCCATATGCTGATAATATTTTAAGAGACTATGAGTATTACATGTATGACATGGTTCGTAAATTTAAGTCATACTACGGCAAACCTTTATATCTATGCCAAATCTCAGTATCAACCCATGGTCCTCAAGGTTTTGTAACATTAGCTACAGCAGATGGAAGATTGGCAGGTACAACTTACTCAGATGGTTCTTTATCTGCAGAGGCTGGAACTGATAAGAATGGTATTTATGCTATATTCGAATCTGCATCTGTTTATGACCACTCAATGGAACAAAACTCACAAATGAATTTAAAACTTCATCCTACAGCAGTAAGAGGTTTGAATGGAACAAGAAAACTTCTTGATATTGTACGTGCTTACATGAGAAAAGGTGGATTTCATGTTCAGTTTAACGTTGTTGATTCAGAAACATTAAGAGATGCTCAGGAGAGACCAGATAATTACAGAGACTTAATGGTTCGTGTAGCTGGATTTACACAGTACTGGTGTGAAATCGGTAAGCCTATACAAGATGAAGTTATTTACAGAACTGAATATGAAGCATAATAAGGAACATTTAAAGAATGAACGGAGGCAAATCTATGCGTCACTATGATTGCAAAAATTATATAAATTTAGATTGTGAGAAAGGTATATGTGCTCTATGTAAGGCGATTGTACCTATTGATGGTGAAGGAAGTGAAGCTTGCTCTAATTTTAAAGCTGCTGATAAATGTGGAAACTGTAAAAACTTCTCTAACCCAGATAAATACGGAATTGGAACATGTACTGGATTAGGTAAAGAAAACTGGTCATATGCTACTATGAATGCTTGTACCTGTTCAGGATATCAAGCAAAATAGGGTAGGATAAGACATGAGTAAAAAGGGCTTAATATTTGACATACAGAGCTTTTCTGTACACGATGGACCAGGATGTAGAACCAGCATATTTCTAACAGGATGTCCTCTGCAATGCAAATGGTGCGCAAATCCTGAAAGCTGGATTCCTAAAAAGCATCTTCTATTTGCAGAAAACTCCTGTAAATGGGAGAAAGGCTGTCGGGCATGCAAAAATGTATGCCCACATAATTCAATTACCTTTGATGAAAATGGTAAGCCAAGTATATCCTTTGATATTTGTAATAAGTGTGAGACTTTTGACTGTGCAAGTATCTGTCCAAATAATGCTTTAAAACAGTGTGTGAAAGAATATACTGTAGATGATGTTATAAAAATCTTAAGACGTGATTTTAATAATTGGGGTCCTCAGGGAGGAGTCACTTTCTCAGGAGGAGATCCTCTCATACAGCATGAATTCTTAATTGAAGTTTTAAAGGAATGTAACAAATGGCAAATTCATACCGCTATTGAGACCAGTGGTTATGCAAAAGAAGAAGTATTTTTAGAAGTACTCAAGCACATTAATTTCGCATTTATTGATGTGAAGAACATGGATAGAGAAAAGCATAAAGAGAAAACGGGAGTATATAATGATTTAATACTTTCAAATATTGAAGCACTGAAAAAATCCGATTGGAAGGGTAGACTAGTTCTAAGACAACCTACCATCGCCGGCTATAACGACAGTGATGAAAATGCATATAAGTTAATTGAATTTATGAACAAAAACTCATTATATGAAATTAATCTTCTAAAATTCCATAGGTTGGGAGAAACAAAGTGGAATCAACTAGGAAAAGAGTATGCATATCATGATAATGGAGACATAACACAAGAAAAACTGGAACATCTTCAACAAATATACTTAGATAATAATATAGCTTGCTATATAGGTGATAACACCCCTTTCTGATATTTATTCATAAGTAACATAGAAGGTTGATTTTTTGAAAAACTAGTAGTTCTAATATTGGAATTACTAGTTTTTTATATATAATATAAATATACACTTATTTATAAAGGATGATTTGATGGAACTAAAAGACATATGCATATATGATTACATAAAGGATTATTTGAATGAAATATACATTGTAAACTATAATAAAGGACAATATATTGCTCATTCCAATGAAAACTTTGAAGGTATTTATTTTATATTGGATGGAGAGGTTAAAGTAGAATGTATCACTAATTATGGAAAGAGCTTTTTAGTAGACGAGCTTTCTAAAAATGAATTTGTAGGGAAAATTAGTTATATGTATGAACAGAATTTATTGTGTGATATTACTGCCATGAGTAAGGTTACTCTACTTAAAATAGATAAAGACACCTTTAAAAAACTGCAAAAAAACTCAGAGTTCTTAAAAATATTCCTATTTAAGACTAGCAAGAGAATCTATTGTATGTATAAGAAGCTTATGTTAAGGGATTTATTCAGTCTGGAAGAAATCTTTGCATTTTACATGCTAAAAAATTCTAAAAACAATATATTTGAATATAAAAGCATGTATAGTCTTTGCAAAACCTTGTCCATGAGCAGAAAAAGTCTTTATAATACAATAAATAAGCTTATAGAAAAGGGTTATATTAGAAAAGACAAAAATTCACTTATTATTTTAGATAAGGAATATCTAAATAGAATATCCATATCCGTAAGAGAATTTTATGAAATAGATGATTGTGATTGCAAATTTGACATAAAAATCCCCTATCCCCTTTCATAAGGAGTTAGAGGATTTATATTCTCTTAAAATACACCTTCAGTTACTTAAACAAGGTTCAAATCCTTGTAAAATCAAGCCTTCTTTGTTAATTGACAAACCGTCTCCACATGTGTTGAATGTGGAAACTGATCCACTGGGCGTACCTTTTTCACTTCATATCCGTTCTCTGTCATATACTTAAGATCTCTTGCTAAGGTTGCTGGATCACAAGATACATAAACAACTTTCTTAGGCTCCATAGCAATCACAGTATCTAATAAACTTTGATCACAACCCTTTCTTGGAGGATCTACAACAATAACATCCGCTCTCATACTGCCATTGCTTTCTTTATACTTTTTAGGTAAAACATCTTCTGCCGCTCCAACAAAAAATTCTGCATTGTTTATATTGTTTAACGTTGCATTCCTCTTTGCATCCTCAATGGCTTCTGGTATAATCTCAACCCCATACACTTCCTTGGCTTTCTTAGCTAAGAATAAAGAGATTGTTCCAATTCCGCAGTATAAATCCCAAACAATTTCCTCTCCACTAAGGTCTGCATAGTCAAGTGCTAAATCATAGAGCTTCTTTGTTTGTATCGGATTTACCTGGAAGAATGATAATGGTGAAATTTCATATTTAATATCACCAATCATATCTGTAATAAAGGTTTGTCCAAATATAGGAATGATTTTCGTTCCAAGAATAACATTCGTCTTGTCCTTATTTACATTTAGACATATACTTTTTAAATGATATTCTGGATAATCATTTAGGGTTTCCTTTAATTTGCTTACCAACTGCTCTATATATGGTAGTTTCGTTCCATTAATTATTAAGCATACCATAACTTCTTTTGTAGTAAATCCAACTCTAGTTAAGATATGACGAACTAAACCTTCATGTTTCTCTTCATTGTATATACTTATCTTATACTCGTCTAAAAAATTTCGTATCGTATCTAAAATTGGTACATTAATTTTATCTTGTATATAGCAGTGACTGGAATCTATAATGCTGTGAGTACGGCTTGCATAAAATCCAATGGTCACTTTTCCTTCTTTATTTAGACCTACTGGAAATTGTGCCTTATTTCGATAATAGTATGGTTCTTCCATACCAACTATCGGTTCCATAGGAATGTCTTTTAACCCGCCGATACGCTCTAAACAATTTCTTACCTTATTTTCTTTAAAAGACAATTGCTTTTCGTAAGACAAAGGTTGAACTTGGCACCCACCACACTTTGTGGCAATTGGACATCTAGGTTCAACGCGGTCAACGGAAGGCACAATAATTTTCTCAATCTTTGCATATCCATACGTTTTTTTAGTTTTTAATACTTTTGCTAAGATGGTATCTCCAACTACTGCATCTTTGATAAATAAGGTAAAACCCTGATATTTACCAATGCCTTCACCATCACTTCCGATATCTTCAATGATAACTTCAACTAAATCATTCTTTTTGGGAATATTGATACTTATATTTTCCTTCATTACTCAATTCCTATCTATCTATTAATTTTATTAATTTCCTTGTTATAATATATCATACGTTTTCTCATATAATATATGTAAATTTACATAAGCAACGCTTTATATTCTTACCCTTTTATATTCTTACCGAAACTAAATAAGTTTTTCATTAATATTTACATACTTCTTAACCATTACAGAAAGCTTTATTTAAAGAACAAACGCATGGAATTTATAGTATGTGAATAACTACACATATAAAATTTCATGCGTTTGCCTAGGTCATTATAACCCTATCTATTAATATATTGAAGTTCTACGAACATTAGATTCAAATAATCTTTGATAACCAAGCCAGTCGCTCTTTTCTTCTGAACTATTTAAAAGTTCTGTCATCGTTTGAAGCTTTGCATCCAAGTTGTCAGCTAAGCTAAGGGCTAATGCTTCTGCAATTGCTGGTTTTTTAGGTGAACCATATTCTAATTCACCATGATGAGCTAATATACAGTGCATAATTTCATTTGCCATCTTATTTGGAAAACCTGGAATGGTTTTTATTCGCTCATTAATTAATTGTGTTCCCATATAGATGTGACCTAGAAGATTTCCTTCATCGGTATAATCATTTTCTGGAAATGGCGAAATCTCTTCAAGTTTACCAATGTCATGAAACATAGCAGATGCCAGTAATAAATCTCTTTGTAACATAGGATAATGATCTGCTAAGTAATCACACAATTTTGTAATACCTAAAGTGTGCTCTAACAATCCACCAATAAAACCATGGTGTACACTCTTAGCTGCTGAATGCTTTTTAAATTTATCAATAAACTTTTTATCCTCTACAAAAAAACTATTAACTAAAGCTTTCATATGAGGTTCTTTAATCTTATTCACATAACTAAGAAGCTCTTTATACATCTCCTCTACATTTTTTGTAGATGTTGGCATAAAATCTGCTGGATTATATTCACCTTCTTGACTCTTTCGTATACGCTTTACATTAAGTTGTAATGTACCTTGAAAGTTAGTCACTTGAGCCTCGATATGTATATAATCCATGGCATCAAAGTGTTCTATTGCCGGTCCAAGCTCCCATACCTTTGCATCAATTGTTCCTG
Organism: Clostridium sp. Marseille-P299; assembly: GCF_900078195.1. Lineage (NCBI taxonomy): Bacteria > Bacillati > Bacillota > Clostridia > Eubacteriales > Clostridiaceae > Clostridium > Clostridium sp. Marseille-P299. Next base: position 321,481 of record NZ_FJVE01000004.1, read on the forward strand.
TTTTATCTTGTAAAAGCAAAGAATAATAGCTTTTCCCATTCTTAGTTTTTAATGTCTGGGTCTGCTTACAAAGGTATGTTTCTTTAAGCATTTCACCTTCTCGTAACTCGTTTAGATATCTCATTTTTATACCTGGCCTTTCTAACTCCATAATTCCATTATACCCTACAAATGCCGAGATATAAAGTAAGAAATATAATAATCCATAAATCTACTTACTTTTTTTTTGTAAAACTACATCAACTTCCATCTCTTTTAATACTTGCTTTGATTTTCTTTGTATGGTTATCGTAACTTTTTCACCAACACTATGGGTATTTAAAATTCTATTAAATCCATTCATTGACTTAACTTTTGTATTATTTACTGCTGTAATTATATCTCCTTGACAAATTCCAGCATCTAAAGCTGGGGAATCGGAATGTATATCTGTTACATAGATTCCATTTTCAAGTCCCTCTTGTTCTAAAAAGTCTTCTGGTATATCCATTCCTTGAATACCAAAATAAATACGATCCGTTTTATTTGCAAGTGATGAGATAACCGGCTTTAGCTTCGAAATTCCAATAACAGTGCTTATATTAGAATTTGTATCTTCCTTTAATGTCTGCGTAATAACCCCAATTATATCACCATATTCGTTAATTAATATACCAGCACTTTCCGGTGTATCTGTAATGTTTGTAGTGAACAAATCAAGGCTATTATCTGTTACATACACTAAACTACCCTTGCTTGTTATCATTCCTATTTCCATCGAACCAGCATAACCATTAGGGCTTCCAAGTGCCATTACAAAATCACCTACTGCAACTCCATAAGATTCACCTAAATCAGCTTTTACGATATGTTCAAGCTTATCCTCTGGTATGCTTTTAAGTTCCACTGCAATGACTGCAAGATTATATTCTTTATCATAATTCCATAACACCCCAGAAGCCGTTACATCCCCATAGAATTTTACTTCAATGTTATCTGCATTCTCGACTTTATCTAGATTTGTAAGAATTAAGATGTCTACATTATTTTCTCCAATTACAACACCTGTGGTTGATTTTCTCTTCTCATATTCATTGTTAAACCAATCCACTCCACTTTCCACTGCTGTTACGGTTGTTAAGGAATGGTTGATTTCACCCGCAAGTTCTTTAATATCTGAATATATACTTTGTAAATCTCCAAGTGTAGCATCAATTTTTTGCTCTATAATTGTTGGTTGAGGCTTTTCTTCCTTTTTCTCATCTACCGTCTCACTTGCACCATTGGTTGGCGCAATACTTATGCTAGGGATAGGAGTAGGTGTTAAACCTATCGCTGCACCGGCTTCATCTGGACCGTTTGAAGGAAATAAAATCTGCTGGCGCTGGGCCTCGTCCAATCCTAATAAATGAAACAATAAAGAATCCGATTTTATAAATGCTATTCTTGCCACAATCCCAAAAATGACCGCAAGAACCAATGTAGCTGCAATTGAAAGCATAAAACGCTTAATTCTATGCTTTCTTCTTGAAACTACCTTCTCTTGTATAAAACTGAATTCTTTCTCATTTCCACGTTTCATTGTATCCATATACCTTCTCCTTATGCTTCCATAAGTTACGCTTGTCTTATCATTGTAGCACCAACTTATGAACATATTATGAAGATTTTGTAAATATTGTTACTTATGCAAGGTTATGTGTCATTTTTATATATCTGAGCGATGTAAGGTAAAAATAAATTCTGTTCCAACACCTTCAGTACTAATTACATTTATATTCTCATTATGCGCTAAAAGTATCTCTTTCGTAATTGAAAGTCCTAAACCAGTACCTTTTTTATCCTTGCCTCTTGATGTATCAGTTTTATAAAATCTTTCCCAGATTTTTTTAATGCTATCTTTTGGTATACCAATTCCATGATCTTTAATTGATATAAAAACCTTGGAACCCTTTTCCTCAACAGAAACCTTAATTGTGGATTCTGGATTACTAAATTTAATTGCATTATCAATTAAATTGTATAAAACTTGTTGAATTTTATCAACGTCTGCATCTACATATATTTCCATTGATGAAAATATAAGATTAAGCATTATTTTCTTCTTTGTACACTGACCTTCAAAGGTTGCTGCTGTTTTTCTTATTACCTTATTAATATCAAAAGAAGTAATATCTAATATTGTTCCATTATTCTCAAAACTATTTAATGCAAGTAAATTAGTTGTTAACTTTGTAAGGCGCTCTGCCTCAAACAAAATAATATCTAAATACTTTCCTTGCATTTCATAGCTTATCGTTCCATCTAGCATTGCTTCTGCATATCCTTTAATACTAGTTAGAGGAGAACGAAAATCGTGTGATATATTTGCTACGAACTTTTTTTGATAATCATCTAGATTTTTTAATTCATCTGCCATATATCGAATGGTATTTGCTAAATCACGATACTCATCATGGGAATATACTTTGATTGGATAGTCAAAGTTTCCACTGGAGTATTCTTTCGTTGCTTTTATCATCCTCTCTACTGGAATCACCGTAATATAGTAGATAATCATAAATATTAAAAGTAAAATTAACAGAAAAATAAGATAGCAAATATTGATAAAGTCAACATAGTTAACACTATCCCCTTTGATTCCTTCCATCGAAGTATGAATGCATACATAACCCTTTACAGAATAATTATAAGGAATCCTTACGATAACACTTAACATTGGTTCCGAAAAAATCCCTTTAAAATATACATTTTTAGCATATGTTTGTTCTAAGTAAGTCTCATCTATCTCATTGATATTAATACCCTGGGCATTACTTTTTGTATCAGCAATTACTTCTCCATTGTTGTCTACAATCCATATTCTCGTCTTTAAAAATGAATCTACCGTACGAAGTTGCTTTAGCATATCTGTTAATGACATTTGCTCATTGTAGTATTGGCTCGCATATTCTGATACAATAAGGGATGCTTCACTATAGAGTGCTTCTTTTTTCTTTTCAATTAAATTTTCTTGCATAAGATTTCTGCCAAACGTATTTAATAAAAAGAACATAGATAGAGCAGCAATCAAATATAGAACTACTAATTTTATAAGTACACGTTTTTTCATAGTGCTCCCCCTATCCTGTATACTTTCTTAGTTGTAACCCTTATCTTTCGTGTTTTCCCTAAAATACCTCTTTTATTAAATATATGATATAGTGCGCACAACTTCTTCGAAATCATACTAATCTGCCAACGCAATCATATTCTATTTTTTCACTTCAAACTTATACCCAATTCCCCAAACAGTAGATAGCCTCCAAGACTCATGATCTTTTATCTTTTCACGTAAACGCTTAATGTGAACATCTACCGTTCTTGTATCTCCCATATATTCATAACCCCAAATATGATCTAGCAACTGCTCTCTTGTAAATACTTGATTTGGATGAGAAGCTAGAAAATAAAATAATTCTAGCTCCTTTGGTGGCATTTCAATCACTGCCCCATAATAAGTAACAGAATAGTTGGACTGATTTACCGTAAGGTCTGGATAAGATACAAAATCGCCTGTTTGTGGTATGCTTTCTTGTCCGGATTGTGGTGCTTGAACCACTCTTCGAAGTACCGCCTTTACCCTAGCTACAAGTTCTTTTGAATCAAATGGTTTTATCATATAATCATCTGCACCAAGCTCAAGACCAAGAACTTTATCAAAAATCTCGCCTTTTGCAGACAACATAATTATAGGAACCGAAGACGTTTTTCTAACTTCACGGCATACCTCGTATCCATCAATTCCTGGAAGCATCAAATCTAATAAGATTAAATTTGGTTGATAACGTTTGAATTGTTCAATCGCTTCTTCTCCATCATATACAATTAAAGTATCAAAACATTCTTTGATTAAATATAAAGAGATAAGTTCTGCTATATTAGCATCATCATCAACAATTAATATTTTTTGCTTTGTTGCCATTTGACCCCACCTTTTCTACTTAAATTCAACGATAGTTACACCATGGTCCCCTTCACCAAACCCTCCAATGCGGAAAGATTTCACATATTTTGTGCGTTTTAAATGTGCATGTACTGCCTCTTTTAATGCACCCGTACCGCGGCCGTGAATAATTGTAACTTGTGGTAAATGTGCAAGATAAGCATCATCTAAGTATTTATCTACTAAAGGAATTGCTTCATCTACACGTTTCCCAATAATGTTTATTTCAGGGCTAATGGATAAGGATTTGCTCATACGTATCTTACCACTTTGGGTTTTCGTAAGAACAGGCGTCTTAATAGTTTCTTCATCGATCAACTCTAAATCTTTAATATTTACAAGGGAACGCAAAATACCCATTTGCACATATAGATCACCTTTTGCATTTGGAAGTGAACTAACGGTACCCTTTAAGTTAAGACTTAGAACATTCACAGAATCTCCTAGTTTAAAGTCACTTGGTTTATGTTGTTTATTACTCTTCTTTTTCTTTACCGCAAGCTTAGAATCAGCTTCACCCAATCGTTCACGTAAGGCATTTCTCTCATTTTCCATATCCTTACCAATGCCGCCTTCTTTGCTCCACTTATTGTACTTACGTATTGTCTCATCCGCATAGTCTTTTGCTTCTTGTAAAATCTCACGAGCTCTTTCATTGGCTTCTCTTAAGATTCTTTCTTTTGCAGAGTCAATCTTATCATTCTTTTCTGCCAAACGCTTTTTAAGCTCTTCAATCTCTTTTTTATGAAGATTAATTTCTTCTTTGTCTTTTTCCATTGCAATACGACTAGCTTCTAAGTTACTAATAACGTCTTCAAAGCTTTCATCCTTTGTACCAATAAGTTCTCTCGCATTATCAATGATAAAATCAGGTAGTCCTAATTTTGAAGAGATGGCAAATGCATTACTCTTCCCTGGAATACCTATTAATAAGCGGTAAGTTGGTCGTAAGGTTTCTACACTAAACTCACAAGAGGCATTGGAAACCCCTTCTGTTGATAGCGCATATATTTTAAGTTCACTATAATGGGTGGTTGCCATTGTGCGAATTCCCTTATCCTTTAAATAGGACAAAATAGATATTGCTAATGCAGCACCTTCGGTTGGATCTGTACCCGCACCTAATTCATCAAATAAAGCTAATGAATTTTCATTGGCTTGCTTTAAAATGGATACTGTATTTGTCATATGAGATGAGAATGTACTTAAACTTTGTTCAATGCTTTGCTCATCCCCAATGTCTGCATATACTTCTTCAAAGACTGATAATTCAGAACCATCAAAAGCTGGAATATGAAGTCCTGCTTGCCCCATAAGGGTAAATAAACCAACAGTTTTTAATGAAACCGTCTTACCGCCAGTGTTTGGTCCTGTAATTATTAATAAATGAAAGTCTTTACCAAGATAAATATCAATTGGCACTACGTGATGTGGATCAATGAGCGGATGACGTCCTTTTTTGATATTAATATAATGATTATTATTAAATTTAGGTTCTGTACCCTTCATTTGCTTCGACAACTGAGCTCTTGCAAATATAAAATCAAATTCCACAAGGGTTTGTAAGTTATATTTTAAATTCTCTGTTTCTTCTGCAACCATATTACTTAATTCTGCAAGAACTTTTTCAATTTCTTCTCGCTCACGAACCGCTAGCTCTGCTAATTCATTGTTTAGCTTAACAATTGCCATCGGCTCAATAAATGCTGTGGAACCAGTGGAAGATTGATCGTGCATCATACCTTGGAAGGTGTTTTTATATTCTTGCTTTACTGGTAAACAATAACGACCATTGCGCATTGTAATAAGCGCATCTTGAAGCATTGTACGAGTAGTGCTGGAATTTAATATGGTATTTAACTGCTCATGTACTTTGTCATTTGTTATTTTAATTTGTCTACGAACACTCTTTAAGCCTGGACTTGCATCATCTGCAATCTCTTCTTCTGAAATAATGCATCGTAAAATTTCATTATTTATTGGAGATAATGGCTCTAATAGACGAAAACGTTCTGATAAGCTATCGCCTTCTTCCTCATCATCTTCGTTTTTAGAGGAGTACCCATAATTCTTTACTCGAAGTGTTGCTGTTAATATAGAACTAATTCTTAATAACTCACCTGCTCCAAGTGTTGATCCAACCTCCAAACGGATAAGAGAAGCCCTAATATCTGGCACTCCAGAAAAGGATAGACTGCCTTTCTTAAAAATACGAGATAGCGCATCACTCGTTTCTTTTTGCATTGCTAGTATTTCTTCAAGATTACTACTAGGCTTTAAATGGGAACATTTCTCCTTTCCCATTGTTGAACCGGCATATGCGGTTAATTTATCGATAATTTTGTAATATTCTAATGTCTTTAATGCTTTTTCATTCATAACTTGACCTCCAAGCTTTCACAAGGAATCCCATACATATCGATTGCACAGGTATACACCAATACTTTGGATTATTCACAATATTGTTAAAATAAGCTGATCATATCTATTTTACATTATTTCTCTTAAAAATTAAACATAAACTTTATTTTTGAATTGGCTATAATGCCTTTGTTACTTTGTTGGAATGGCGATTTGGATAAAACAGAAAGACTCATGCTTCGATTTCAATGTATAAGAAGTACTAATTCTCTTATTATTTGTGTTAAGCATATCAGCAAACAGATAACTCGCCTAGCTCAAACAAATCTGTTTGCTGATATAACACAAATAATAAGAGAAAAGTACTTCTAATACATTTCCATAGGCGCATTCGTTCTTTCTGTTTTATCCAAATCGCCGGCAAGGTTTTGAAACAAGTAGTTGATAGGGAAATTTTTAATAGAGATATCTTTTTTAGAGACAACGCAAAGCACCTGCCAATAAATTTGCTTCTTTGTTAATTTACGATAAAAACAAAGAAAAGAAATTTATCAACAGGTGCACTATTAGAATAACCTTTTTGTCCACAAATATACATGTTTATGCACAAATTAGTTTCTATTCATCTTACTCATCCCAAGAATGGTGATGTAACTCTCCAAACATACGCATATGATCAAAGTTATTCTGGCGTAATGCTTCATAGAGTACGATGGCTACCGAGTTACTTAGATTTAGAGAACGAATGTCTCCTATCATAGGTATACGAATCGCTGTATCTTTATTCTGTAATAGAATTTCTTCTGGGATTCCTGCGCTCTCCTTACCAAACATAATATAGCAGTCTGGTTCATATGAAACTTCTGTATAAACATGTCTAGCCTTTGTTGTTGCCATATATATTTTAGCATTTGGATTTTTAGCTAGAAAATCTTCATAGTTTTCATAAACAGTAACGTCTAGATCTTTCCAATAGTCTAATCCAGATCTTCTAATTGCTTTTTCATCTAAGCTAAAACCTAGCGGTTTGATTAAGTGTAATTTAGCTCCCGTTGCTACACACGTTCTACCGATATTCCCTGTATTTGCTGGTATTTCTGGCTCAAATAATACAATGTTCATATTAAAAACTCCTTAGGTAGGCTAATTTCTATAATGCCTTTTTATTTAAATTCAATTAATTCTTTAATTCTATTATTGTTTTATCATCTATTATTTAAATAATTTTCTATCTATTATTAAATAATTTTTTTATGATCTATTATTTTAATCAATTATAATAAATGAATAATTAAATTGATTATATAAATCAAATTATAATCAATTCATTTTATGAGTCATTCCATTTAAGAAGGGTTGTTGCAAAAATTATTCCGCAACAACCCCCTTCTTTATGCGCTTAATGCCACATTAATTTCAATTACCTTATCTTCTTCATAGATAAGTGGTATACAAATATTAGCTGCGTACATACTCGAAAAAGTGACTGGTCCGCTACAAATCGTAGGAGGTGTTATATCAATACCAATTCCCTTTGTTGAAAATACAGTTGCAGTATTTCCAAGAATCATATTGCCTAGTTCACACACTGCACTTTGTGCAAGATCATTCATTTCATCCAATGGCATCATACACATCTTTGAAGCAACGTCCAAAGCTACTGTATTTTGAAAATCAAGAATAACCTGACCTTTCATCTTACCGGTAACTCCTAGCATAATAAGTAACGACTGTTCTCCAAATTTAGTATCCTTAGTGTAAGGTTTACCAATTTGAGCATCGATACATACCATATCTCTAAGAACCTTTGTTGCTGCAACTAAAAATGGATTGATATAATCAGCATTCATTATTGCCGCCATTGCTGTTCCTCCTGTGTATTTCAAGAAATATTTAGTAATTTATCCTAACTAAATAGATTGTAACACACCTAAGATTTTCCTTCAACTTTTTCTTATTTTCGATATTTATTTACAAAACGCTCAATTCTTCCTAACGCTTCTTTTAAAGCTTCAATGGAATACGCATATGAGATACGTAAATATCCTTCTCCTGAATCACCAAAGGCTGTTCCAGGAACTACTGCAACTTTTTCTTCTAGCAATAATTTATTTGCAAATTCTTCAGATGTCATTCCTAAACTTTTAATGCTTGGGAACACATAAAAAGCTCCATATGGTTCAAAACATTCAAGTCCCATTTCATTAAGGGCATGAATTAAAAAGCGACGACGTTTATCATATGCATCACGCATCATTTCAACGTCAGGATCGCCATTTCTTAAAGCTTCTACGGCTGCATATTGGCTTGTTGTAGGCGCACACATAATGGCAAATTGATGAAGTTTAGTCATTTGACGAATTATTTCTTTAGGGCCTACTGCATAGCCAAGTCTCCAACCTGTCATTGCATGAGATTTGGAAAAACCGTTAATTACAATGGTACGCTCTTTCATTCCTGGAAACTCTGCAATGGAAGTATGTCTTACTCCATATGTAAGTTCAGAGTATATTTCATCTGAAATAACATATAAATCTTTTTCAATTATAACCTCCACAATTTCAGAAAGTTCTTCTCTTGTCATAATTGCTCCCGTTGGATTATTTGGGAATGGCATAACCAAGATTTTCGTTTTTTCTGTAATTGCGTCTAACAATTCCTGTTTGGTTAATTTGAAGTTATTTTCTTGCTTTAATGGAATTACAACAGGTACACCGTTTGCCATAGCTACGCATGGAACATAAGAAACATAACTTGGCTGAGGTACTAAAACTTCATCCCCAGAATCTAACATACAACGAAGGGCAACATCTATTGCTTCACTTCCACCAATTGTAACTAAAACTTCAGAATCTGGATGATAACAAAGATTATATTTTCTATTTAAATAACAACAAATTTCTATTCTTAAGTCCTTTAAACCTGCATTCGAAGTATAAAAGGTACGTCCTTTTTCAAGAGAGTATATACCCTCTTCACGGATGTGCCAAGGAGTATCAAAATCTGGCTCTCCTACACCTAATGATATTGCATCTTTCATTTCATTTACAATATCAAAAAATTTTCTTATACCGGATGGCTGTATTGTAGTAATTTTTTTATTTAATGGGTCTCTCAAGGTGTAATCAGCATCCTTTCATCTTCAACTTCTTGAATCAATGGTATACCATGTTCTTTGTATTTCTTTAGAACAAAATGGGTTGCAGTACTAAGCACTGACTCCATTGGGGCTAGTTTGCTAGAAACGAAATTTGCAACTTCACGCATGCTCTTACCATCAATAATTACAGTAAGATCAAATCCGCCAGACATTAAATATACAGATTCCACTTCTTCAAATTTATAAATGCGTTCTGCAATTTTATTAAAGCCTTGTCCTCTTTGTGGAGTTACTTTTACTTCAATCAGTGCTGTTACCTTTTCACTTTCAGTTTTATCCCAGTTAATTAGGGTTGGATAACCACAGATAATTGATTCGTCTTCTAATTCTTTGATTGTCTGGGCGACTTCTTCCTCCGTGGCCCCTAACATTATCGCCAAATCTTTAACGGATAATTTACTGTTCTTGTCAATCGCTTTTAAAATCTTTTCTCTCATGCTTATCCACTCCTTTACGAAATATTATAATACTTTATATATCTGATCGCCCTTTGATGGCTCGAGATATCTTATTTCATCCTCATTATGAATTATTTTATCATTGGAAGAGGATACATTACCTATTGCAACAACCGGAATATTCCCAGCTTCTAAAGACCTTATAATCTCCTCTGGGTTACTTGTTACAATAAGCATACAACCGCCTGAAACAAGCATGTATGGATTTAGATCATAAAATTCGCAGAACTCAATGGTCTCTTGTCTCATTGGTATTTTTTTAAGATCAATATCAAAACCACAATTTAGTCTTACAGAAAGCTCCCACAAAGCGCCGAAAATTCCACCCTCAGCAACATCATGAAGATACAACTCTTCCTTATCTTTTAAGGCCTCATAAACTCCTTTTAAAGATAAATCAATATGCTCTGCATCTCCATTTGATATGAATGTTTTTGTATATCTAGAGTTTAATTCTTCAAATTTCATCTCTGCTAAACGAATGGTACCTTCTAGCCCAATAGGATTTGCAAGTAAAATTGTCTGATTTGCTTGGGCAAATTTCTTTGCCTTTCCTTCATTACTATTTTGCACACCAAGGGCATTAATTGTAAGAACAGCTTCAATTACTCCATCGCTAATCGTAGTTTGTCCACCAAGAACATCAACTTCATGTTGAGCACCTATTTTATCAATAAGTTTCATCCATTCCTTGATGGTACTTTCTTCAAACTTCCTTGGAATGGTTAACGAAACTGTCATACCTACTGGTTTCGCTCCACTTGCATAAATGCTATTGATTGCACGGTAAACTGCAGTAATTGGTACAAAGTTACCATGCCCTGTAATTGTGGCTGTAGATGTTAACACATCCGCTCCTTGTTGTAAGGTAACCCCATTGGCATCAAGTCCAATCTGCGGACGATTTAAAACATCCTTTCGTCTTATTTTTATATTTTTAAATACAGATCGATCTAATACTGCATGTGTAGCCTTACCTAGTTTCATAGCAACCTCTTTCTCTTTCGACGTAATATCAATTTCATACACTAACGTGTCAATTAAGCGATATTATACATCATTACAAATGATGTTTCAATCATATTTCCATTTAATTCACGAAGTTTATATGATGTCTTTTACTTTTTATTTGAGATCAAAATACTTTTTATTCACTCTTAGTTCCCACCGTCATATATTGTGGTGACGCTTCATAAACACTCTTATTTATCTTGATTCGATCTACTTCTTGGCCATTTACATATACAATTTTATAAAGCTCAGCCTCATATCCAGTATGTGGTGCTTGGGTTACTTTGACATAACTTGATGGTTTTGTTTTATCGTAAGTGATCACTGCTTTCGGAGGTTTTGTCTCTTTTAAAATCACCGATTTAAACTCTATTTTTCGTACTTGTTTATCCCTTGTTTCCTCACCTAAAATAGTAAAGGTTAACCTTCCATCTTTTGCAGTAGCATTTATTACAACTGGGTAATCTAAATTATTTGTAAAACTTAGATCCATATAATCCCCTGCAATCGCCGCATCTCTGGATAGATCCACATAACTAACAGTCATCGAATGTGCATGCCTTTCTGTAACTTCAAGTTCTGCACCAAGTATAGCATTATAAAGTGTGGTAGATACCTGACAGATTCCACCCCCAACACTGGATACAATTTTCCCATCCTCATAGGAACTGGCAACCGTATATCCATTCTCTTCTGTAATGGGTTTTAATGCCTCATAGCAAGAAAAGCTCTCTCCAGGTAAAATACTTGTCCCATTTATTTTCTTTACTGCATTTTCGATGTTTTGCTTTCTTGCCTCGGATGAGCTTAGATAACTTGTGGTATATTTTCCCAAAACATTATCAAGAGTTAACGATGCCCCGCTTCCTGGATTTTTGGGAGTCTCTTCATCCTCTACTTTTCCTCCTTGTGCACCTGTTGTAACGATTGGCGTTATTTCAGGCGCTATGCTAGGTGTAGCAATAGGGGTTATCCCCGAGGTTACATTTGGCACATCCGAAGGAGCTTCTAACATAGGCCCTTCATTAGATAAAGCCCCGCCGTTTTCTTCCAGCGAGGCTTTTTTATTACAAGCGGACAAAATGCATCCTGCAAATACTATTGTCGCAATTATAAATAAAATGTATTTTTTGTTCATAATCCAACCTCCTGCTTTGTGAAAAATTCATGCAATCGTGTAATATTAGAAGGCAATTTCTAGTACTACGACTTCATTGACATTTATCATTATTCTATGTATATTTGAAATAGATATACATTTTAATGATAAGTTGTCACAAACACAGAAGTGTCTTTTTATTTGTTAAAATGCAGCTACAACGATGGATAAAAGCATAGAAAGTACGAGTAATAAGATAATAACTGTTGAAATTATTCTTTGTGTTTTTTTATTTCTAAAATTCATGTTGTTCACCTCTTTCCAATTTTACTGAAAGGTCGTGTTATTATGCCCGCAACTTTAATCTGTATTATGATTTTCGTTATATGGTTAAAATACCAATTATCAAAATCCTCGAAACAATCCACAAAGGAAGCTAGTTCATTCTGGGATAAAGAAAATAAGTCTAATTTTGTTCGAAAAAAAGATATCTCAAATTTAGATTATATATCCATACCTCTTGATACTTTACCCTTTCAAGAAAATGCAAGTCAAGAAATTAATTTTATTCAAAATGAAATTAGAAAACTTGCCACTAAGAAAATTCTCAATTTAACCGGCTATTCTAATACGGATTTAAAACTTACATACGGCACTGCTAACATTAATGTCTTGTCTGATTATGATCAAAATTACACTTTCTTAATTCGTAATTTGCATAAATGGGCCACTCTTTTATATGATGCAGGTCAATTAAAAAATGCAAAAACTGTTTTATTATTTGCAATTGATTGCCGCTCAGATATCAGCGGCACTTACATTTTGCTTGCAAACATATATGAGATGGAAAAAAATCCAGACAAGATTTTGGAACTAATTAAAATTGTTGATTCCCAAAATAGTCTGATAAAGGAGACCGTCCTAAATTCCTTAAAAACTATCTACGAGAAAGCATGCCATGATTGAGTATAATTTTATCAATTAGCTTAGAAGCACTACTCTTCGTAAGTTCATCGAGATTTACCTTTTCACTAATATTATGATACTCCATTAAATCAAGCAAGTACTTTTTCTGTTTTGCAGTTATAGGTTCTTGCTTTTTTGGTTTATAATTCAGTACCTCTGGCTCAAATTGATCATCCAATTGTTTTTTATCTTCTATACACTTTTTTATCAAACCTTCATACAACTCTGCCGCTGCTTTTGCATCATCGTACGCACGGTGCTTATTCTCTCTTATAATTCCGTATTTCTCACACATTGCCTCTAAGGTTCTGCTTGGTAATTCAGGATGTATCACTTTAGCAAGTCTTAATGTGTCAATTCCCCTAGTTTCAAAACTATACCCTAGACGCATTGCTGCAGTTTTAAGAAAGCTAAAATCAAATTTTATATTATGTCCAAGAATTAAATCGGTATCAAAAAATTCTAAAAATTCAGGAAGAACTTCTTTGATACTTCTTGCATCTTCTAGCATTTCATCAGTAATTCCAGTTAAGTCAACTATTCTAGATGGTAAAGTAATCCCAGGATTTATAAAACTTGAGTAAGTATCCACTACTTCACCATCTACGTACTTGACTGCCCCAATTTCAATGATTGCATCCTCCTCTGGACGCAATCCAGTCGTTTCAATATCGACTGCTATATATGAGCGTTTCATTTTATGAAACCACCTTTCTACCCTCTTTGCATAAATCCTTTAAAAAGCATTCCATGCATTTTGGACTTCGTGCAGTACATATACTTCTACCATGTGTGATGATCTGGATATTGTATAAAATCCAATGATCTTCTGGCAGAATTCTCATCAAATCATATTCTATTTTCTCTGGGTCTTCTTCTTTTGTAAACCCAAGTTTTTTTGAAATACGCTTTACGTGAGTATCTACAACAATACTTGGCTCATGAAAGATATTTCCGCGAATTACATTCGCTGTTTTTCTTCCTACCCCAGCAAGAGCGGTAAGTGCATCGATATCATTTGGAACTTCACCATGGTACTCAAGGAGTAATGTTCTCATGCATGCAATAATGTTTCTCGCCTTATTACGATAAAATCCAGTAGAATGAATATCCTTTTCTAATTCTCTAACATCTGCATTTGCAAAATCTTCGATACTTGTGTATTTTTTAAATAAATCTTTCGTAACAATATTTACTCTCTCATCCGTACATTGTGCACTTAGCATCGTAGCAATCAATAGCTGCCAAGCATTTTCATGGTTTAAGTAACACTTATATTCCGTTGTATAATGCTCATCTAATAATGCTAGTATTGCATTAATTCGCTCTCTCTCTGCTTTTGTAACACGCTTTTTTGTTACTTTCAATGAACTCTTCCTTTCTAAAAGAATCCCTTTAGTTTTTTAGTCATTGCTGCCTGAGTTAAAGGATCTTTCTTGCTATAGTCAAATACCACATAACAATCCTCTTTCTTTAAAGGGCTTCCTTGAATCAGTGCTTCTACGTCTATTGTAAAATATTCCAAATGAATCATTTCACCAAACTGACCTCTGATTTCTTTGTTTGACATAAATTCCTTAAGATTTGCCTTATAAGAATCTGTAGAACATGCAAAGGCTGGTCTGGCTTTTAATTTTTCACGAAGGTATAAATCATATACAAGGATTTGGTCAAATACCTCATAGTAATCCTCATCCATAACGCGTTCCTCTCTAATAAAGGAACGTAATATCTCGTATCGTTTCATTCTAGAGTGGTTCATGCCAAAGAGCCCATTCTTTTCATAATAAACTCCAAGGCTTTCAAACAATGTAAAGGCATCACTAAAATAACGCTCTAAAAATCGTACTGTATGGGTAAATTGATCACTATTGTAATACACTTCTACCATCTCTTCCACTGCTTTTAAACGGATGACATCATCATATGGCAACCAATTCGTATACAATACCTCATAAGGAGCAATTTCTTTGTAAGCGATACCATACTCCTCACTCTTATCACGCATTAATGAACCTTTTAATACCTTTAAGAACCCTAATTGAAGTTGATCTGGTCGCATTGCATAAACATCGTTAAAGGACTTCTTAAAGGAATTATAATCCTCAAATGGCAAACCTGCAATCAAATCTAGATGCTGATGTACATTATGGGCTTTTTTTACCAAGGCTACATTTCTTGCAACCTTTTTTAAATCCATCGTTCTTTGTATCGCTATAATCGTTTCTGGATTCGTTGATTGCACACCAATCTCAAGCTGTATTAAACCTGGTCGTAAAGTAGCAATTAGCTCAATTTCATCATCCGTAAGAATATCTGCTGCAATTTCAAAATGAAAATTCGTAACACCGTTGTCGTGCTCCCTAATAAATTCCCAAATCGCCATAGCATGTTTCTTATTACAATTAAACGTACGATCAATAAATTTAACTTGTGCCACTCTATGTTTTAAAAATAATAATAACTCTTGCTTTACTAAGTCGATATCTCTAAGACGAACACGTTTATCAATAGAGCTTAAACAATAACTGCAAGAAAATGGGCATCCCCTGCTTGTCTCATAATAAATAATACGGTTTTCAAACGTACTTAAATCCTGATTCTCTTCGTATAAAAAGTCATAGATAAATGGTAGTCTTGAAAAATCCAGTGGCTCTCTTACTTTTGTTATTACACATTTTCCATTTTGATCACGATATGCAATGCCTCTGATATCATCTAATGTTCCTTCATTCTTTACGTAATGTCTTGTCAAATCAAGAAAAGTAGCTTCCCCTTCACCAATCATTACTCCATCCACTTGTGGCATACTGTCTAAAAATTCTTTTGCATCGTAGCTTACTTCAGGACCACCTACCCATATTTTAACGTCCTTATCTAATTTACGATATTCACGAATAATTTCTCTTATTAGTCCAATATTCCAAATATAGCATGAAAATGCTAATACATCTGGCTTTTGTTTATATATCTTTTGTAAAATATCATCGGAATAATTGTTGATTGTAAACTCTGCTAAGAAGATATGTTCTTTAAACTCCTTCGCATAGCACTTTAGACTATAGATTGCTGGATTAGAATGGATATACTTTGCATTGATCGCAGTTAATAATATTTTCATAATGTCCTCCACACTGCCAAAGACAGATAAAATACGGAGCTAAAAGTACTCTTTGTATTTTTTTATATTATAATCTATTTTTGGGTACACAAAAAGCGGGTGATGGGAATCGAACCCACGTATCTAGCTTGGAAGGCTAGTGTTCTACCATTGAACTACACCCGCATGTCTACTATACTTATTACGACAATAGATATTCTATTATTTGAATCAATCGTACAACTTAACACTCACTGATTCGTTGTTATTTGTTGTTCTCTTGAACATTGATTATTTTATCGTAATTCAGTTTATTTGTCAACTATTTTTTTAACTTTTTTAATTTTTTTTAAAGCATATCTAATTACATCAATAAAAGGCTAAAATGAAGTTTCGAAAAAACAAAAAAAAGAAATTCCATCGTCTAGAATTTCTCTCTCAGTATATACTGCCGGCGACCGGAATCGAACCGGTACGGGAGATTAGTCCCGCAGGATTTTAAGTCCTGTGCGTCTGCCAGTTCCGCCACGCCGGCATATGGATGGAGAAGGATTCGAACCTTCGAAAGCGTCGCTAACAGATTTACAGTCTGCCCCCTTTGGCCACTCGGGAACCCATCCTTATTGGTACTGACAAGGATGAATTATAGCACACTATTTTTAAAGAATCAAGCCTATTTTTAAATTTTTTTTATTTTTTTTAAATTTCCTGTTCTAATATGCAAAATCAGTAAGTATACTATTATATTTTTACAATATACAATTGTGAATATACTTTTATATTTTTATAATACCCAATTGCAAATATACTGTTATATTCTTACAATTGGGTATTATAAAAAAGGACAGCTTTACGGGTGCTGTCCTTTTTCGGAGAAGGTATTTTTGTTACTTATGGGGTGTAGCAAAAACTATATAATGTATTGGGGTTTACGTGTATTATTATAACATCCATGCACATATAAGTGTGCACAAACATTATTCTAATTTGTATTCTTTTTTGTTCGTTTTCACAGTGGCTAAATTATCCAGCAAAAACTCTCTTGTAAACTCATCTAATTTTTGTCACTTTAAAAAGACTTTTTTATACTAGTGTAAAAACTAAAAATAGCTACACACCCCCTGTCTATATGACAGGAAGCGTCTAGCCATTAAAAAAGCAGTTTTTAAATTTCTATGTTTAACGACTCGATATTTTCGCCATCATGAAATAAAGCTTCAAACTCCTCACGTCCGATTCTTTCTTTCTCAATTAAAAGATTTGCACAATTATGCAATATATCCATATGATCGATAAGAATCTTCTTTGCTTCACTATAGCAATCATCAATGATTTTTCTTACTTCTTCATCAATCTTACTAGCGATTGTTTCACTATAACTTCTTGTGTGAGCAAGATCACGACCAATAAATACTTCGTCGTCGTCATTTTCATAATTAACCATACCAATGGTATCTGTAAAACCGTATCTAGTAACCATACTACGTGCGGTTTTTGTTGCTACCTTAATATCTTGAGAAGCTCCTGTTGTAATATCATCGAAAATCAATTCTTCTGCGATTCTACCACCAAGACTTACAATAATATCTTGACGCATTCTTCCCTTAGTATTAAACATCTCATCCTTTTCAGGTAATGGCATTGTATATCCTGCTGCACCATTTCCTGTAGGAATAATTGAAACCGTATAAACTGGTCCAACATCAGGAAGCTTATGGAATAAGATTGCATGACCAGCCTCATGATATGCAGTAATTTTCTTTTCTTTATCTGAAATAACACGGCTCTTCTTTTCAGTACCAATGCCTACTTTGATAAATGACTTTTTAATATCTTCTGCTACGATATAGCTACGATTATCTTTTGCTGCTGCAATCGCAGCTTCATTTAATAGATTTTCAAGGTCAGCTCCAGTAAATCCTGCTGTAGTTTGTGCAACCTGTTTTAAATCTACATCTTCTGCCAATGGTTTCCCTTTTGCATGAACATTTAAGATTTCTTCTCGTCCTCTAACATCTGGTCTACCAACCAATACTTTACGATCGAAACGTCCTGGACGTAAAATTGCAGGGTCTAAGATATCTACACGGTTTGTAGCCGCCATTACGATAATACCTTCATTTGCACCAAATCCGTCCATTTCAACTAATAACTGATTTAATGTCTGCTCTCTTTCGTCATGTCCGCCGCCCATACCAGTTCCTCTTCTTCTAGCAACGGCATCGATTTCATCGATGAAAATAATACATGGAGAATTCTTTTTCGCTTCTGCAAATAAATCTCTAACACGAGAAGCACCTACACCAACAAACATTTCAACGAAGTCAGAACCTGAGATTGAGAAGAATGGAACTCCTGCCTCGCCAGCTACTGCTTTCGCAATTAAAGTTTTACCTGTTCCTGGAGGTCCCTCAAGTAAAACACCTTTTGGAATTCTAGCACCAACTTGAATATACTTTTTCGGTGATTTTAAGAAATCAACGATTTCTTTTAATTCTTCTTTCTCTTCCTGTAAGCCTGCAACATTTTTAAATGTTGTTTTATTACTCTCATCAGTCGTCATCTTAGCACGGCTCTTACCAAAGTTCATCACTTTGTTATTACCGCCGCCACCGCCACTCATTTGACTTGTTAAGAAAGAAAACATTAAAATAATTACTACAAAGCCAAGTAGATATGGTAATACACTTGTTAAGAACCAGCTTGGTTTTTCGATATCATGCACGACTGGCGCAACTCCCTCGTCCATCGCTTGCTGTTCTTGATCTTTTATATCCGTCGAGTTAAACGTATACGTATTACCGTCGTTTAATTCGACTTTAATACGTCCAGTGGGAACTTCTTCATTTGGATAAATCTCCACTGATTTAACGTTACCATTTTTTAAACTCTCTAAATATTGTACTTGGCCAAAATTCTTAGAGCTACCGTTACTTAAGCCTTCTGACAGGTAAACGGCCGCCATTATTATCAATAGGATAACGGCGTAAAAACCGTATCCCCTCATCGACTTTTTCAATACGTAGCCTCCTTTTTATTTTTATTGTTCCACCACACCTACAAATGGAAGATTTCTGTATTTTTGCATATAGTCAAGACCATATCCAACCACAAATTCATCTGGAATTTGGAATCCACTATATTCAACTTTAACATCTACTTCTCTACGTTCTGGCTTATCTAGTAATGTACAAATCTTTAAGCTAGCAGGAAGACGACCCTTTAATAAATCCATTAAGTAAGATAATGTTCTACCGGAATCGATGATATCCTCTACTACTAAAACATCCTTGCCTTGAATTGATTCATCTAAGTCTTTTACAATTTTAACTCTACCAGAACTTACGGTTGCGTCTCCATAACTACTTACTGACATAAAGTCTATGGAAACTGGAACTGTAATGTGCTTTGACAATTCTGTCATGAAGAATGCTCCACCCTTTAAAATACAAATTAAATGTATTTCTTTACCAGCGTATGCCTTACTAATTTCTTCCCCCAATTCCTTGATCCTAGCGTCTATTGTTTCCTCCGATATTAGTACCTTAATATTTTCTGCCAACGTACTGCACCTCTTTCTTTATTCCTTAACTAATCTACTTACCGTTATCGGTACTTATTTTATCTGCTTTAACAACAAGTACGGTTTTTGTTTCCTCATCGATACGGTACCCTTCCGAAGTTCTACCTTCCAAAATCCATAAAACATGATTTCCATCACAAATTAGTGGTATTTTGTCTCTTAAATCACTCGGAATTTTGTTGTCTACAAAAACGGATTTCAATGATTTTTTACCACCCTGCTTACTAATTTGCAGATAATCACCGATCTGTCTCGTTCTTATTACAACAGCAGTCTTTATTTTATCATAGTCAAACCATTTCGTATAGCCGTTTTTCGGAATTATCATTGAATTTTTATATTCTAACAATTCAAAAGAAATGAAATATCCGCAACTTTCTAATTCATAAGTCCCAGGAATCGTTACCTGATAATATAATTCCTGACTCTCATGACTTTTATTTGATATTTCCTTTGAAAACGCAATACTATGATAAGTTCTCTTTGCAATGAGACCATATGGTAAATGAATATACTTTCCTACTTGTTTATTCATTAAAGCAATGATATCCATAATATGCCCTTCTTGGATGTCTTTTAATTGCTTTACCCACAAAAAAATAACTTTTCTTATTAAACTTTTTTGAATTGCAATATTCAGCTTTGAAAATCCTTCTAAATCAATCTCAAAACCATCCTGATTTTCATGAACAACTTCATCATATGCCTCTTGCGTTACTAAATCAATATAATCAGCAACTTCACTTAACTGTTCTGACATTGAAACAATATGCTCCATTGCTTTTGTATTAATTTCTCTTTCAGCAAATGGTAAAATTGTTAGCCTTATTTTGTTCCTTGTATAATCTTCTAAAAGATTTGTGGCATCCACATGAAAAGGAATCTTATTTTTTTCTAAATATTTTTCGATTTCATTTCTGCTGGTGTTAAGTAACGGTCGTATAATTTTATCTCTTTGTGGCTTGATTCCGGTCATTCCATGAATCCCACTTCCGCGCAATAGATGAAATAACACCGTCTCTGCATTATCATTCTTATTATGAGCAATGGCTATTTTATTACAATTATGTTTTTCACACTCTTCATAAAAAGCCTGGTATCTAACATTTCTACCTGCTTCTTCTTCAGACCATCCATTATCACATGCAATCTCTTTTACATTCTTACTAACTACATGCACATGAACTCCATGCTCCCTACAATAATTAACGACAAAATCTTCATCTTCCTTAGCTTCTTGCCCACGAATATTATGGTTGATGTGAACAACAAAAAGACTTAGATTATATTCTTCTCTTAGTGTTAATAGCACAGATAACAAGCACATAGAATCCGCGCCTCCAGATACTCCTATCACAACACGGTCATTGTCACAAAGCATATTAAACTGCTCTACATATTTCTTTACTTTGGTAATCATAAATCACGTTAGCCTTTCTTCAACGTAGATTTTAAGGAACAATAAATGTGTTATGCACATTCTCCGATGACACGCTACCACAAAAGTGACGAACTACTTAACGTGTCATTTACACAAGTATTCTACAACGAAGACTGGTAAATAGCAAGTATTCCCAATCAAAATAAAACCTTTGTATTATTTTTCCCATATTCCTGAAACTAAAACCGTCATATCATCTACAGGTTCATAGGAATGCTGCATTAGGGCTGCTGTTAAGATAGCATTGGCTATTTCTTGAGGGCTTTTACAAGTAATATTCATAATTACCTTTTGAAGAAACTCCTCTTTTTCTTCCTCGTCTATACAATCCAACACCCCATCCGATACCATGATTACAAAATCACCATCATATAACTTTTTACATTTTCGCTCAAACTCAATTCGATTTAACATTCCAGCAGGCATCGTTGTTGAACTAATGGTTTCAACCCAATTACTTCTCTTTATAAATGTAGTTGCTGCTCCTACTTTTACAAATTCACAAGTGCCAGCACACAAATTTATAACGCATAGATCCACCGTTGAGAACATTGTATGTTCTGATTTTAAAACGAGTACAGAATTTATTAGTTTAACAGCAGGTTCTTCTTGAAACCCTGCTTCTAAAAACTCCTCTAATAATTCTATTACCATTTCGCTTTCTCTAGAAGCTTCTTCGCCCGTTCCCATACCATCGGATAGCATCATTACAA
Organism: Clostridium sp. Marseille-P299; assembly: GCF_900078195.1. Taxonomy (NCBI): domain Bacteria; kingdom Bacillati; phylum Bacillota; class Clostridia; order Eubacteriales; family Clostridiaceae; genus Clostridium; species Clostridium sp. Marseille-P299. The sequence goes on from NZ_FJVE01000004.1 coordinate 343,337, forward strand.
CATCCGAGCTATCTGGGTATAAAAAGGAAAAGTTATCCCCTGATAATTCGCCTTTAACTTTTGACGCCCTTGCCACTCCCGTTAGTACTTTAAAGTTTGCATCCTCACAAAATACATAGTCGGCATAGTCTTTTCCAATTACATTTCTTGAATCCTCTCTTGGAACGAATTTCTTGTTAAGGGCAAGTCCAACAAGCATTGCTGCTTCTTTGGTTGTAATGCAACGTCCATCTTTACACTTTGCACGAATATGTAATTCCATTCCTCTATTTTCACGCTCAAACATCATGACTCTTTGCACTTTTACACGATGGGATCGTAGCTTAGTATTAATTTTTCTTTTTTGTAATTCTATGATCTCGCCTGTGCTGCAAATATCATTGGAAAATTCCTTTACAATCCTTGCAACTTCTTCTAATTGACCAGCAACAGCTTCCCTACTTTCTGCCAGTCGATTATGCCAAGAAAGTTTCATCTTAGCTAGCATTAAGTTTCGGTTTGTTTCTGTAACAAATCCCTCAGAATTAATACAATGTTTTAGAAAATGTTCGGGCAAATCCTTAAGCGTCACCATACCCTGTTCTTTGGCTTTATCAAGGAGAATACAAGTTGCATTGTAACTCTCTTCAAAATGTTTCTCCCAGCACATTCTGCATTTACTACAATTTCCACATAAATGACCAGAAATCCCCTCAAACACAAGATTCATGTCTTCTCCATCCAATGTTGATTTTGGATCTGTAAGCTGCTCAAAACTAAGCGCCAACTTATTAAATGAACCCGAAAGTCCTTCTAAGCGTTTTCTTGCCGTATTTTCCAATTCCTCTTTTACATAATTTCCGCTACTAAAAGTTGCTCCTCCCTTTCGTATCAAGTTCTGAATTATAGTTACGACGCATACAAGTACTATAAAAATGGTTACCCCTAACATAGTATTTATCATCCCAACCACCAAGCCTTTCTTCTTAATATAACTTACGCCAATACGCCTAAGCCGTGTAATTTCGCATTATAATGGTGGGGTCGTAAAATATTTGTCATTTGAAAGGCTTATAATCAAAAAACTTTTTGACAATAAATCCTCTAGATTAAGTTAGAACTCGAATGAAGGGTATTGATTTTGTTTAAGAAATTAAAAAAAAGAGGCATTACTGCCTCTATATATCAAATAGCGAAGGGGGGATTTGAACCCTCGACACCACGGGTATGAACCGTGTGCTCTAGCCAACTGAGCTACTTCGCCGAAGTGACAAAGCACATTATATATGGTTTTTTATATATTGTCAACACTATTTTTTATCTTATTCATAAAAAATATAAGATAATTAAGATAAATACCTAAGTACTCAATAATGCTTGTCCTTATTCTCCCTCTTTAAATAAAACCTCATCCTCATACACAAGTCCAAGTGCTTCTCTTGCAACATCTTCAACAAACTTCTTTGTCTGCATATAAGCCTTTTTATCCTCAAGCTCTTTTGCAACTTCATTCTCTTTTTCAATCTGTTGATTTAGCGCTTCTTTCTTAAGTTCTTTTGTCTTATATTCTTTCTCTAAATCTTGACGTTTATAAATTACAATTCCACAAATAAACATTACCATAACAGCAATGAGTCTAAGACCGGTTCTTCTTCTTTTTTTTCTTACTCTTCTCATCTTTCTCATCCTCATCAATTTTTTCAACTGGGCTGTGAATCAACTCAAAACTTCCCTTTGGACTTTTCTGTAATTCTGGTATGGTAGGCAAATTCGTTGCCTTCTTCGTCCTTTTCTCTTCACGTTTAATTCTAACCTTTTCTGCATGGTTTTTCAATCGTTTTTGCACAATTAATGCGAAAAAGTTAAACCGCCTCTTGCACTTTCTTGCAACAAAACGTAAAAACTTCTGAATGCGCTTTATTACAAAACGAAATGGCTTTAATAATATAGTAAGTACCTTACGGATAAATGCTATTATTTTCTTAGTTACTGTGGTTACAAATGTAACAACCATATTGCTAATGGTATTGCGATAAACAATCATACCCAGTGTAAGTCCTATTATAAAATACCAACGTATGGTTCCATGATTTTTTGTATACATCATCTGAAATATAAGTACACCAGAAACTACCCAAAAAACAACATCTTCAATTGCAGTAATAATACCATTATGTTTTATAATATTACGAAAAATAAGGAGGCAGTCATAAATAAAAAACAGAAATACCCCCCAAAAAAATGATGCTATAAAAAAATTTAATTCAGCTAGGATAGCTCTATTCATTACGTACACCCCCGAATTATTTAAATAAACGTTTTAAAACGGATTCTCCTGATTTATTAAATCCTTTTAATTCTGAGTATACAAAGCTATCCATATTACCTGTGATATCTACTTCGCCTTTTTCAAGGGTTAATCTACCAATATGCAATTCTGTCCCACGAATCATAAGAATACCAAATTCGGTCTCTAGAATAATTTCATGATCATCAAAAGATTTTACATCTTTAACACCAGTAAGCCCGGCAACCTTACGATCACATATATTAATTACATGCTTTTTTACTTGTCTATTATCTTCCATCTACATTCCCTCGCATTATAATCTACATACCATTGTTAATATATATGCGATGGAGCTTAAAATCATGCTGGTTTACTTATTATAAGTACTTGTAAAGTTCTTTTGCGTCATCTTTTCTTGTGGTCTCTTGCACATCAAGTACTTCAACTCTAACTGCTTTACTTCCAAAACCGATTTCAATGATATCCCCAACCTTAACATTTGTAGACGCTTTTGCTGGCTTATCATTAATTAGAACTCTACCTGCATCACATGCTTCATTGGCAACTGTTCTGCGCTTTATTAATCTGGATACTTTTAAATATTTATCTAACCTCATATGATACCTTCTTTCTTAAATCTATTGTCGAAAAAAGCTGTTTTGAAGTCATCTTCAAAACAGCTTTAGATTCTTATGTTTACCTAGAACAATTAATTATTTATTAATAACATCCTTTAATGCCTTACCAGCTTTAAATTTTGGTGCCTTGGAAGCTGCAATAGTGATAGTTTCCTTAGTCTGTGGATTTCTTCCTGTTCTAGCTGGTCTTGCAGAAACTTCAAATGTTCCGAACCCTACTAATTGTACTTTTTCACCTTTAGTTAATTCTTCTGTTACAACATCGATAAATGCTTTTAATGCCTTCTCGGAATCTTTTTTAGATAATTCTGTTTTTTCTGCAATAGCTGCAACTAATTCTGCTTTGTTCATGGATAAACTCCTCCTCTAAAGTATTATTATAATAGTTCTTTCTGAATAATCAAATTTGATTATCTCACACGTCCCCATAGAGCCATTGCTCATCTTTCGGGCATTCAGGTGAATACGCTTAAAATGCACGCTACATGTGATTTCACCTTCAATCTATTTATAAACTTATTATGCGCATTTGTCAAGGAATTTTCTGCATTTATTTCCAAAATCACAGAGTTTTTTTCTGCAGATTCCTTGAAACGAAGAAATATTTTAATTTCTAGTTCTAATATCCTATTATTTCTTCAAAATATAGTAAATATACGTAATTAATTGTACTTCTTCCTAAAAAGAATTTCTTAGTTTATATTTGCTTCATAAGTCTCAATAAATTCTTCGATTGCATCACTTAATGCGTCTTCGGTATCAATTTTATGCCTTTTTGCAAGTTTTGTTATATCAAGCATTAGCTTTCCAATTAACTCCTTGTTTCGAAGATTACTCTTTTCATTACTCTCACATCTTAATTCTTCAATTGCAGTACTCATGGAAGAAATAATTTCCGCTTCTTTTTCCTTTACATGATATAACTCTTCCGCTTTTTTTAATACCTTAGATGCTCGAATCAGTGGTGGAAACGACCTTGGGATATATCTTAGCGTATCCAATTCATTTTTTTCTCTTTTTTCACTTTTCTTAATAGCTTCCCAAGATTTAATGACATCTTTTGCATTTTTTACTGCTTTGCTTCCAAACACATGGGGATGGCGACGTACCATTTTTTCTGATATTTCATGTATTACATCTTCCATTGTAAATATGCCTTCTTCCTTTGCAATCTGGCTATGCATTACAACTTGTAGTAATACATCTCCTAGCTCTTCTCTTAAATTAAAATAATCCCCTTCTTTTTCGTAACGATTAATACCTTCAACCACTTCATAGGCTTCTTCAATCATACACTTTTTAAGACTACTATGTGTTTGTTCACGATCCCATGGACAACCGTCCTCTGACCTTAATTTACGAACAATCTCTTCAAGATCTTCAAATTTATATTTTGATTCCATATTTTTTTCTCCATATAAGGAAATTATAACAATCTTTTCCTTTTTACATCAAGCTTTAGTATATCATGTATTTATGTTTTCGTAAACATTTCCCATAATGTTTAATATTATATCTTAACATAAACTATCAGTAATAAGCGTATTTTTTCATTTATTCCCAGTTATAAATGGAATTATATGAATATATCTGGTATACTTTCCCTAATTGGAGGTTGTTATGCTATCTACAAATTTTAGTAAAAAAATAAATAAAAAGAGTATTTTACCAGAATATCCACGTCCAAATTTAAAGCGAGACAGCTATATAAATTTAAATGGCTATTGGGAATATGCCATTACCACAACTTCAGATTTTCCTTCTGATTATGATGGTAAAATTCTTGTCCCTTTTGCTCCTGAATCTATGCTATCAGAAGTCAACAAGCGCTTAGGACCAACGGAATATTTATGGTATCATAGGACATTTCAAACACCACTTACGGATAAAAACCACCGCCTTATCCTTCATTTTGGTGCAGTGGATCAAACTGCTACGATATATATAAACAACCAAGAAACTACGACACATCACGGTGGTTATTTGCCGTTTTCAATAGACATCACAGATTTTTTAACGGAGGATATGAATATCCTAATTGTTAAAGTTAAAGATGTTACCGATACATCCTATCATTCCAGAGGAAAACAAAAGTTAGAGCCTGGTGGTATGTTTTACACACCAATTAGTGGCATTTGGCAAACCGTGTGGATGGAGTGTGTACCGCTTAACTATATTGAAAAATTAATGATAACTCCAAGATTTGATGAGGATAGTGTTCATATTAAACTTATCACAAGAAATATAACATCCAATGATTCTAGTCAAGATGTTGCTGAGCTTTTTATTTATGCTGATAATACGATTGTTGCTCATGAGTTTTTTAACGATTCCTTTGAGAAAACTGTAAAACTAAATGAAATACATCCTTGGTCTCCTGAACATCCTTTTATATATGATGTTAAAATTACTTATTGCCATGATAGCGTAATGAGTTATTTCGCAATGAGAAAGTTTTCAACTAATATTGATAAAAGTGGGACATTGCGATTGTTTTTAAACAACCAGCCTTATTTTCACAATGGTTTATTAGATCAAGGCTATTGGCCAGAGAGTCTTTACACCCCACCAAGTGATAAAGCCATGATTTATGACATTATGATGGCTAAGAATTTAGGCTTTAATATGCTTAGAAAGCATGCAAAGATTGAACCACTACGTTGGTATTACCACTGCGACCGAATTGGAATGTTAGTATGGCAAGACATGGTGAATGGTGGATCGTCCTATCATATGTGGTTTGTTACTTACATGCCAACCTTATTTTCCATCATTGCTAAAAATATAAAGGATAATCAATATTATCTACTTTCACGCTCTGATGAATTGGGACGTAAGGAATTTATAAATGAAACAAAGGAGACGATAGAACTATTATATAACTTGCCTTGTATTGCTATGTGGGTACTTTTTAATGAAGGATGGGGGCAATTCGATGCCGTAAAGATTACTGAATATGCGAAAAGCTTAGATTCTACACGAACCATTGATAGCACAAGTGGCTGGTTTGATCAAAACACTGGAGATGTAAAAAGTCTTCATATCTATTTTACTCCCCTTCGTTTCCATAAAGAATCAAGGGCTGTTGTTCTTTCCGAATTTGGAGGTTATGCTCTAAAACTAAAGAAACATTCTTACAGTGACAAAATTTATGGCTACCGAATCTATAAAAACAAAGAGGCCTTATTAAAGGCATATCATAGGTTATATACAAAAAAGATTATCCCGGGAATTAAAAATGGCCTTTCTGCCTCTGTTTATACCCAGTTAACTGACATCGAAGACGAAATTAATGGCTTAATGACCTATGATAGAAAAGTATTAAAACTTGATGCAGATACCGTAAAGCAAATAAATAAGTCACTGGCACAGGAATTTTATGATAGAGCAATTCTTTAAGAATGCTTTTGTTTTTATAATAAAAAAGTGTTGTAACATAAGAAATATCCTGCGCATCCTTATGTACAACACTTTTTATTTTAACTAAATCTTTTTTGTAAGTCGCTTTGCTATCTCGTCAATCCGATATTTCTCACGCATTGCCAATTTCTCACCATACCCAATAAATAATTCTATGGCTTCGTTTGAAGCATCGTCCATTCCTGGAATTTCATTTTCAACAATCCATTGCATTCGATAATAATCTTGTGGCTGATTGATTGACTTATACAGACGTTTTAATTGATAATCCACGGTTTGTTCACTGCCATCCATAAAGACATCTAAAATTGGTTTTGCCCATTGAAATAATCCCCACCGTTTCACCTCATCATAAGAATAACTTTTAGGATTATTTACATTCCCTATAGATAACAGCATAATATCGTTTATACCATCGCACTTCGGCAGCTTTAATGCCTCAATCAAGGCACAAAGTGCAGGATTATTCGCCACCACTCCTCCGTCAATTACGCAGTTTTCACATTGTTTTCTAACTCTTAAACAGCTTGGTGGAAAATATGTAGGGGCTGCTGTCGAAGCCAAAATAGCATCCTTTAACAAATAGTTTCTCTTTGGATCTTTTCTACTAGATACTGTATTAAAAAATACAACATCTCTCTTTGTCATATCATAAGCAGCTAAGAGACATGGCTTTCTTAATTCTCCGATGGTTGTAGTTTCAAAAAAATTATCTAGTAATCTTTTAAATGGTCTATTTGTGTATTTTGCACCAAACAATGGAAATAAATAGTTTCTCTTAAAAATATCTTTTCCATGAATTAAATAAAAATCAAGAATTTCTTGTGCCGAATACTTTGATTCTCCCTGGGCTGTTGGGTATAAATATAATGCAGTTAAAATTGCCCCTGTACTAGTTCCTGCAATTAAATCAAAATAATCTGCAATTCTAGCATTTTCATTCCCACTATAAAGTTTTAGTTTCTCTTCTAGGTGTTTTAAAACGATGGCAGAGACAATCCCCTTCATGCCTCCGCCATCGATTGATAGAACTCTTTTCATTCCATCATCCCTATTATACTATTTCTAAACTATATGTGGATTTCTATCTTTCTACCACTAAATTTAATTATAATAAACGTTTTTTCCATTGATATTTTTCCATATCAATATTACCGTTTTCTAAAAATTCAACGCCTTCTGCAATAAGAAGTTCACGTTGTTTATTTTCTCCTCCAAATGCAAAGGCTTTTGAAACCTCACCATTTTTTGTTACAACCCGGTGGCAAGGTATTACACCTGGTTCAGGATTCGAATGGAGTGCATACCCAACAACCCGTGACATCCTACGATTTCCCGCAAGTTCAGCTACTTGTCCATAGGATGCTACACTCCCATAAGGAATCTGCTTAACAACTTCATATATTTTTTGAAATGTGCCTTGACCTCCCACGAATTATATCCCCCTTCCGCTTATATAAGAAATTTATATAGCATAACGTTTCGTATAAAAATATCCACCTAATAATATTATAGCACTAAAAATAAAATATCCCCAAAATAATGGATGTGAAAATGATGCTGTAAAAATTACAAAGGAACCTATCGACGCTATTACTGGAGCAACGTAGCCCATCATTTTACTTTTTATTTCTTTTTTCTTAGTTAAACGAATGACTGCAATATATAACACAATGAAATTTGCATAATTAATACAAATTGGTATCTCTGATGCATCCCCAGGCAACCCACCTTTTTGCATTAGGTAATTGATGATCAACCAAATACATGAAATAAAAAATCCAAAAATAGCAGAGTTTACTGGCATGCCATTTAATTTGCTTGATTCTTTTTTCAAAGTATTACTAAAAGGAATCATATTACGAATTGCAAGGGAGTATGGCATTTGTATATATGCAAGTATCAATCCATTTAATGTACCTAGCACCGAAATTATTACAAATACTATAATTAATTTTGCCCCTATGGCACCGAATATTTTATTTGCTGCAAGGAACGCACTCTCATTCCCTGTCTTTAGTACGGTATCAACGCCAACCAAAGAAGTTACACCAACAAAATATGAAATATAAATAATTAAAATAATAATTGGTGATATACTCAAAGCCAATGGTAAGTTTCTCTTACTATTGCGAATCTTATGACAAATCGAGGTAGCAATAATCCAACCATCATAGGAAAAGGCAATCGGTGCAAATGCCGCTAGCAAATTTGTACTTCCCACAGTTTGACCAACTGTTTCAAAATCATGTTTAATAATTGATACTGGTTCTCCAAAAATCACACCAACAACTGCTATAATAGCAAGTGGAATCAGTTTAATAATCATAGAAGCATTCTGAAAATGCCCACCCAAAGCTGAGGATAATATATTCATTAAGTAAAGCAAACAAAATACAAGAAACCCAATGAGTGTGGTATTCTCATTGGTACTTGGTATATTAAAAATCTGACATAAGTATATACCAGAAACCCAAGCTACTACTGCTACCAACGGTGACAAATACAAGAACACCTGAAACCAACCAAATGCCCCTGCACAATTAGCACTTACAAATTCTTCTGCATAACTTATAATTCCACCAGCTTTATCACTACGACTAGCTAAAAGTGAGACCGATAATGATCCAAAAATTATTACAACGGCTGCCAATAAAAATACTAAAATACCAAGTGTCATATTTCCATTGGTATACGTTAACACGTCATCACTCTTAAAAAAGATTCCTGAGCCAATGACAATGCCTGTAATCATCGTTATAGATGTAAATAATCCATATTTTTTCTCTTGCATGAAATAATCCCTTCAATTTTTTCTCGCATCCCTTTATCTTTATAAAAGATAGGGTACTTTCTTCCATAGTTTCCCCATATTGTACATGGGAATTTACTAAAATAATAAGTACAAAACAGCATCTCTTTTGCATTAAGAATTGCGGTAATCTCTAATAATTCTTTTGTAAGTTTGTAATACACAGTATTCGCATTCTTAGTAATTTCCTTAACATATGAAATCTGTTCTTCATTTAATACAGTAAAAAGGATTTGCTGTTGGTTTTGCTTCAATTTATGAAAGTAAAAATCAACAAATGAATGCTCTTCTCCATTTTCACTATATAGCGCAGTTAGCATAGCAAATAATTCTTCTTCAGTACCCTCAATAATTTCATAAGGATACTTCTCAAATCCCTCTTCTACCCGTTCAAAAAATATACAATCAGAGAGAATAAATTGTTCAAAGCTAATATTGATATCCTTCTCCATTATGATTCCCCTACCTTTTCACTTAAAAAATGAAAGAATTTCCTAATAAAATAACTCATTTAGTATATCACTTACGTCTTACATAAAATTAAGAAGGGCGTTAAAAAATAAATTCTCTTAACCACCCTTCTTTACCATAAATTAACTCCAATTACAAAAGGCTGTTTCGATAGTGAAATTATACTATCATAACAGCCATCATAAATCAATGTTTGCCTTAGTTTTCCATCTGCCTTCCCATGAATGCGGCGGCAGTAGCAGCAATTTTCACTTCAATCTCACCAAGTTTGGCTTTTGCATCTTTACTTAAGATAAGAACAGCTCCAATTGCATCTCCTTCAGAGATAATAGGTGCTATTACCTCATAAAGTATATCATCATCATCTTGTGAAACTTTAATAAAACCTTTTTCATCTTTTCCAGCTACAACGCTTTCACGATCATTAATCAAAGTTTCAAGATCTTTACTAATGGGTTTTGTTACCCAATCTTTCTTCATTCCAGCTACTGCAATAAATTGATCTCTATCTGCGATTGCCACGATATGTCCCGTTGTCTGCCCTATGGAATCTGCATACTGTTTTGCGAATTGTCCCAATTCACCAATAGGGGAATATTTTTTTAGAATGATTTCTCCTTCGCGATCTGTAAAAATTTCTAAAGGATCTCCTTCTCTAATACGAAGAGTTCTACGAATCTCTTTTGGAATTACAACTCTACCTAAATCATCTATTCGTCTTACGATTCCAGTCGCTTTCATACTGCATATTCCTCCATCTACATTGTCTAATCTTATAATCCTAATACTTAAGTAATCGTTATGATTATATTGTTAGTAGAATTGAGGAATTTATACCTACATAGTCATAAAATTTCAATTTAATACTCAACGTTTTTTAAAAATAAACCCTGTGAACCTATTGTAATCCCAGCATTTATTCTTTCTTTTTTTTCTAAAGTTTCTTTTATATTTTCTGGATTTCGCTTCAAAAGTCCCACTTCAATTAACGTACCGACAATAATTCTTACCATATTATATAAGAATCCATTCCCAGTAATTTGGATTTTTACTTCATTTGCTCCAAATCTTTCATTTATTTTTTCAATTTTAATATTATAAATAGTTCGTACCGTTGATTTTCCATCCTTTCGATCCGTACAAAATGCTTTAAAATCATGAGTTCCAACTAAGTATTTCGCACCTTCCTCCATTAACTTAATATCAAGTGACTCCCCTAACGGATACGCATATTTTCTATTAAATACAGACTCACGTTCATTGATATCAATAAAATATTCATAGGTCTTTTTCTTTGCATCATATCTACTATGAAAATTCTTTTCTACTTCTTCTACTTCATAGATACAAATATCTTCTGGTAATAATTCATTCATTTTAAATTGTAGCATAGTAAGATCAATATCTTTATTTAATTTAAAATTAACTACTTGTCCAAATGCATGAACTCCTGCATCTGTTCTTCCAGAAGATATTATAGTAATCTCTTCCTCTAAAATCTTGGACAAACCTTCTTCAATTACTCCTTGTATGGATGGTTTTGTAGCCTTAACATTGTTGACTCTTTGCCATCCAGAATATGAACTTCCATCATACATAACTTTAAACTTTATATTTTTAATTTTATTGCTTTTTGAATTTTCATTTTGCATTATAAGCATCCTCACATTTGTCTATTTTGCCGAATGACTTTCCATTTTTGTAAAAAATTCTTAAGAAAACATCTATATGAAAATCATATATTCTATGATACACTATGATGGCATAAGAGTGTAGAAATTTATTACAAATAACATATAAATTCTTTACACAAGTAACAAAACGTAATATGCATTGTTCATCCTATGGAGGTTATTATGCAATGGAATATTAAAAAGTTAAACACACCTAAAATAAAGGAAAAACTATCTAATCCTATTATTTTATGTCTTGTAACAGCTGTTTGTTTAAATTTATTTGTCGAAGCAATGTCACGGCGATCGCTGTTTGGCGCTTTTGGCTATTTATTTACAAATCCAATCGTATTTATTTATAATACAATTCTTATAGCCGTTACCCTATCAATTTCATTATTTTTTAAACGGAAACATTTTGTTTTGTTTGTAACATCGTTGGCCTGGGTTATTATTGGTATTACAGACTTTATTCTATTGTTATTCCGAACCACACCTTTTACAGCTACCGACATTACATTAGCTAAGTCAGCCGTGGATATATGGCAATATTATTTAAAGTTTTACCATATCATTTTAATTGCCATTGGGTTAGTATTACTTGCTATATGTTGTGTCATTGTATGGAAGAAGACAAGTAAAAATAGTACCAGATACCCTATCGTAAAGAGCATTTCCTTTTTTGTGACTACATTAGGGCTTTCCTTTTTACTCACCGGCGCTGGTCTGAAAATGAACTTCCTAGCTGCTAATTTTGGTAATTTGGCCAATGCGTTTCATGACTATGGTTTACCTTATTGTTTCGTAAATAGCGTAATTAATACTGGTATTGATAAACCAAATACTTATAACGAAACAGTAGTAAATCAAATTGTAGAAGCTGTAGAAAGCGGAGACCTTGTAGACTCCACTTTATTAACCCTATCAGGCAATAAAGATACAGAGATAACACCTACAGCGACCCCAATTCCAAGTCCTACTGCTACACCAACTCCTGAACCAACGAAAGCAGTCACAAAAGAACAGCCAAATATTATAATGCTTCAATTAGAATCCTTTTTTGACCCTACTTTAATCAAAGGCATCAGTTACACTATGGACCCGCTTCCAACATTTCATAAGTTACAAGGTGAATTTACATCTGGTTTCTTAAATGTCCCTTCCATTGGAGCTGGAACTGCAAATACTGAGTTTGAAGTTATAACGGGTATGAATCTTGACTTCTTTGGTCCTGGAGAATATCCATATAAGACAATTCTTAAGAAAACAACTGCCGAGAGTGTTAGTTATAATTTAAAAGGACTTGGCTATGCTACACATGCGATTCATAATAATACAGGTACCTTTTATGATCGTAATCAGGTGTTTGCACAGCTTGGATTTGATACATTTACACCGATTGAATATATGAACAATATTGAAAGAACTCCAACCAATTGGGCAAAGGATTTTGTGTTAACATCTCAGATTAAAGATACACTTGAATCTACTCCTGGTGAAGACTTTATATACACAATTTCTGTGCAAGGTCATGGTAGTTATCCAACTGAGAATATTTTAGAGGAACAACGTTTTGATTTAACGTTACCAGAAGGACTAGAAAGTCTTTACTATCCACTCCTTTATTATTCACATCAGATCAATGAAATGGATCAGTTCATTAATGAATTAACTACTTATCTAAGTTCCTTAGATGAAGATACTGTTCTTGTCATGTATGGAGATCATTTACCTGGTTTTCAATTAACCGCAGAAAACCTTGAAAACGGAGACTTATTCCAAACTCCTTATGTAATGTGGAGTAACTTTGATTTAGATGTTGAAAATAAAACCGTTGAAGCATATCAATTGTATTCCTATGTGTTAGGACGATTAGGTATTTCTAATGGTTTAATTACTAAGTTCCATCAAACACAATATAGCTCTGATGCTTATCTTGAAGAGTTAAAATTACTTGAATATGATATGTTATACGGAGAATTAAATTGTTTTAATGGAGTAAATCCTTATGAAAAAACCGATTTACAAATGGGTATACATGAAATAACAATTGAGAATGTTACACCATTGTACGTTGGTTCGGATAGTAATAGTTCAGGTATGCTAGTTGAGGGTAATTATTTTACTCCATATAGCAAAGTCTATGTAAACGACGAATATAAAACTACGTATTTTAAAGATGAAAATACATTATATGCCGCAGATATCACACTAAAAGATGGCGATGTTGTAACTGTCGTTCAAAGTTGTGATGATATGGTTCCGTTAAGCTCAACCAAACCATATACATTTAATAAGTAGTATTTAACAAATAAATACTACCTACGAAACAAAGAACCCCCTTTCACTAGACTTTATGTCTAATGAAAGGGGGTTCTTTTATTTTCAACCCACATGTGAAATTATTTATATCTTAAAACTCGAATTGCATTTAAGATTGCAATGACGGAAACACCAACATCTGCAAATACTGCTTCCCACATATTTGACATACCAAAAGCAGCCAATATTAAAACTAATATCTTAACTCCAAGAGCAAATACGATATTTTGTTTTACAATTCGTAATGTTTTTCTTGAAATCCCTATTGCTGTTGCAATCTTAGATGGTTCATCTTCCATAATTACTATGTCCGCTGCCTCAATTGCTGCATCCGAACCTAGACCACCCATGGCAATTCCAATATCTGCTCTTGCAAGTACTGGGGCATCATTAATACCATCGCCAACATATGCGAGAGTTTCTTTGGGATTTTTAGCACTTAGCAATTTTTCTAATTTTTCTACTTTGTCACCTGGTAATAGATTCGTATACACATCGTCAATTTTAAGTTCAGAAGCAACTTTTTCACCAACTTGTTTTGCATCTCCAGTTAACATAACTGTTCTACGAATACCTGCTTTTTTAAGATCCAAAATCGCTACTTTCGCATCGCTTTTAATCTCATCTGCGATTACAATACTACCAAGGAATGCTCCCTCTGCTGCCACATAAACAATTGTTCCTACTTCTTTACAAGGAACATAATCTATCTTATTTTCCTTCATCAAACGTTCATTACCAGCAAGCACCGTTTTTTCATTGATAATGGCCTTCACTCCATATCCAGGAAGCTCATTAACATCTTTAATATCGTCCTCTGTTATCTCTTTTCCATACGCCTTTTTAATTGAAATAGAGATTGGATGATTGGAATAATACTCCGCTTTGGCTGCAAGTTCTAATAATTCCTCTTCACTTCCAGAACTTGTATTTATACTTGTCACTGCAAAGTTACCTTTTGTTAATGTTCCTGTCTTATCAAAAACAACGGTTCTAGTATTCGCCAAAGCCTCTAGATAGTTACTTCCTTTAATTAAGATTCCTTGTTTACTTGCACCACCGATACCACCGAAAAATCCAAGTGGAATTGAAATTACTAGTGCACAAGGACAAGAAACTACTAGGAAAATAAGTGCACGGTATAACCAATCTTTAAAGCTTGCATCTGGGATTAGTATAGGAGGAATAATTGCTAGTATTGCTGCAACAATTACTACAATTGGTGTATAATACTTTGCAAATTTCGTTATGAAATTTTCAGCTTTTGCTTTTTTAGAACTAGCATTTTCTACTAAATCAAGTATTTTAGCAACCGTTGATTCTTCAAACTCTTTATTTACCTGTACTAATATGATTCCATTTAGATTAATGCAACCACTAATTACTTCTTCACCAGCTTTCACTTCTCTTGGTAAAGCTTCTCCAGTCAAAGCTGCAGTATCTAGTGTTGTACTTCCTTCTATGATTGTTCCATCCAAAGGAACTTTCTCACCAGGTTTTACCAAAATAGTCTCACCAACCAAAACTTCTTCTGGGTCAACAGTAACATACTCGCCCTCTCTTAATACATTGGCAAAGTCAGGGCGTATATTCATAAGCTCCGTAATGGATTTTCTTGACTGATTTACAGCATAGGACTGAAATAATTCTCCCACTTGATAAAAAAGCATTACCGCAGCGCCTTCTGCAAAATCACCAATGGCAAAGGCACCAACTGTTGCGATGGCCATTAAAAAGTTTTCATCAAAGATTTGACCTCTTAGTATATTACGAATTGCTC
The DNA here is from genome assembly GCF_900078195.1 of Clostridium sp. Marseille-P299. Lineage (NCBI taxonomy): Bacteria > Bacillati > Bacillota > Clostridia > Eubacteriales > Clostridiaceae > Clostridium > Clostridium sp. Marseille-P299. The sequence goes on from NZ_FJVE01000004.1 coordinate 358,722, forward strand.
GGTATAAAACATCATATCCAGCCAAAGCATACGCCACCGTAAAAAGTGCTAAGCTTACTAGTTCAACACTCTTAAAGAGAAATCCAAATGCAAATATAATCAACGCTGTTCCAATACGAAGCGTTTCTTTCTTAAATTTCATAAGCGCCTCCCATATACTTCATTTATTTTATAATGATATCTGGTTCAACCTTTTTGATTACTTTTATAGCTTGCTCTATAATGCTTTCCATATTCTCATCATTTGCAAGTAGTGTAACTTTTTGTGTCATAAAGCTAACAGTAGCCTCTTCAACACCTGCTATTTTTTTTATTCCATCTTCCATCTTTGCTGCACAGTTTGCGCAATCTAAACCTTCTAATTTTAAAATCTTTTTCATAATAGCTCCTTCCTTTCATGTGGGTAAATCCACTTCAAATACATTTTTGTCTTTCTATATGATTTAATAATTAAACAACTGTTTAATCGTTTAATTCATTATATGATTTACATTTAAAATTGTCAATAGCTAAACGTAACTTATTTTAATTTAACTTATTTTAATTTAACTTATTTTAATTTAATAAAGAAAAAAGAGGCATCCTTTTGCACAAATTTTATTTGCAACAAGAATACCTACTTTTCATTTTTTATCGTAATTTTGTTTTTATAAATCCTCTAACTTAACAGCCTCTCTTGGGCAATTTATTTCAAAAACATCATCTATCATTCTATGAATCAACTGGGCTTTCGGAGTTTTCTCAAGTGTGTATAACACCTCTTTGCCTACTCTTCTACTTGTTATTATACCAGTCTGACGGAGCGACTTAAGATGATGGGAAACTGCCGGAGCACTCATTTCTATTGCAGCTGCAATATCATTTACACATTCCTCGCTATGGCAAAGTAACCAAAGAATCTTTAATCTAGTCCCATCACTTAATTGGTCGAAAACTTCAGCTGCTAAAATAAATGCTCGCTCTTTTGGCATTGTTTCTAATAGCTTTTCTGTATTATAACCATGATCATGTGGTATTCTTTGAGTTGTATCACTATGTTCACTCATCGCATTATCCTCTCTTTATATAAAAAATACAAATATAAATATATATCTAAATCTAACTCATAATTAACCTACCTATAATGTATCACATTTAAAAATAATTATATATGAAAATATTATATAATTCCATCTTCAAGTGAGCTTGCAGATGGCCCATTCTACTTTCATTATACCATGAACAAATGCAGTTCATGATCTTGTTGCTCCAATCGCTATCTTCAAGCGAGCTTGCAGATAGCTCATTCCGCTTTCATTATACCATGGACACCTGATAATACAAGCTTACTTACTATTATAAAGTGAAAAAGGAATTGATATCAAGCTAAATAACTTGATATCAATTCCTTTCTAGGATGTTCAATTTCTAAACTGAATTATGCATTAAACATTATCTTCTCGCTCTTAAATGCTTTTGTTAACAGTGCCGTAACGATTGCCGCAAGTGCTAGTGTTCCAGCAATTGATACGCCAAATTGCACCAATGTTAATTCTTTCGTCATTAAGTTTTGAATGGCCAATGAATTTCCATACACAGGAATTGCATACATATATAGAGGTTTCTCAAATCCACCTTGGTACATCGTTAGCAACCCTGCTACGATTACAACAATGTAAATTGGTGATATATAGGTATTGGCTTCTTTGGCTGTTTTTGCAATAACTGATACAAGTGCAACTAAACCAACATATACGTAAACCATAACTAACATAATGATTAAAAGTTGAATCGCTTCTAACACAGAAAAACTAATGGTTGCTGATGTTCCCTCACCAAAAAGATCACCTGCCATCAGTGGCATCCCAAAAATCATAGATACTGCATATACACACGCAGAGATACTCGATAATATAACTAACGAAATTAATTTACCATATACAATCTCACTTCGCTTAATTGGAGCTAGCAATAATTTAGCCATTGTTCCACGTTCTTTTTCTCCAGTAATTGCATCTACCCCTAAACTCATGGCACCAACAAATAATAAAAAGGTAATTAAATACGGAATCAACATTGCAAGGACCTTACCATTCTCCTTATCTGCATCAACAATGATTTTCTCATTTAATTTAAAAACTGTTAATTGCTCTAAGTTCCCTAATCGATCTCCAAGAAGATTTGTCTCCAATGGACTGAGTACCTTTTCCTTAAAAGAATTATATGCTGCTACTGAATAATCTTCTGCAGTATTGTAATAGATACTTACATTTGGTATCGTATCTCCTTGCACTTTATATGCTTTTATCTCTTCTAAAAACGTAGATGGAAAACTTACTAATAAATCAACTTCACCTTTTAATATACTCTCTTGTATTGTCTCCACACTATCTGATCCGCTTATATAAGTAATATTAGCTGTATTGTTGTATAAGCTTGCTTCCATTACTTCCTTTAATCCATCTGGCGCATTTTGTATGTATACATTAGACGCATGCTGTTCTACATTATCCACCATTTTTTCCATCATCGTCCCCATAAGTGAGTACATACCGATCATTAATATGGCTGGTAAAATAAATAAGCTAAAAACAAGTTTTTTATCTTTAAATACACGAGTTAACTCTTTTTTAATGATTGTTTTTGCCCCATTCATTATTATGCCTCCTCCTTATTATAAACCTTATAAAGCTCAAAAAACGCATCTTCTAATTCCTTTGTATTGGTCTTTTCAAGAATTTCTAAAAGCGTTCCCTCAATTACCTTCTTGCCTTGAATAATAATACCGATACGATCACATAACTTCTCAGCTTCTGACATAATATGCGTTGAAATAATTACTAACTTACCTTCTTTTTTTAGTATCTTTAAGTAATCAAGAACACCTCTTGCTGTAACAATATCTAAGCCACTTGTTGGTTCATCAAAGATAACCACCTTAGGATCATGTGCTAAACTAACAGCGATTGCAGCTTTTTGCTTCATACCTGTGGATAATTCATCTATTTTTTTATCTTGAAATGGCGTAATTTCAAAATATGAAAATAATTTTTCTCTTCTCTCTTCTATCAGAGCATCGTCCATACCATGTAATTTACCAAAAAAGTTAAACATATATTTTGGAGAGAACTGCGGATCTAATTTAATTTCATTTGTTAAAAATCCAATGTTCTCTCTTACTTTTTCAGATTGTTTTACTGTGTCATAACCTGATACTTTTACAAATCCTTCTGTTGGCTTTAAAAGTGTAGCCACACAACGAAGTATTGTTGTCTTACCTGCACCATTTGGTCCAAGCAATCCATAAATTTCTCCTTCTTTTGCAATTAAACTAACATTATCTGCTGCCTTCTTCATATTGTTCTTTGTCTTCATTTGCAGCATCTGTTTTTTGCTTAGCTTGTAAATCTTAGTCAAACCATTAATTTCAATCATTGTTGCACCATACCCTTCTTTTATATTTATTCCTTAACATCAACAGGCGGTTTTAATCATACATAAAAAGCACCTCATTGCTTTTTATATATAGCATATCAGCTTATTCATCATCACCAAAAATCTCGTCAAGAGTCTTACCAAGCACTTTACATATATTTTTACATAATTGAATCGTTGGATTATAATTTCCACTCTCAATTGCATTTATTGTTTGCCTACTAACATTCACTTTCTCAGCTAAATCCTTCTGAGATAAATCAAGTGCAGCTCTTGCGGATTTCAATTTTAGGTTTTTTGCCATTTTGTCCTCCAACGCATATACATAAATAAAAAATTATATATGCCTATGTAAAGAAGAATATCTAAATATTCTATTTTCTTTTTGTTTATTTCTTTTTGTTTATTTCTTCTTTGCTTACATTGATTCTACTGTTTTCATAATAGTATCATAGGTTAGTTATTGTGTCAATTATATTTTACATTTTGTCAAGTAATAATGCCTTGTTACCTACTCAGATATTTTTATAATCAAAAAACGCCGTCACAAAATAGAGGTCTTATATGTCTGTTCTATGTTCACGCAATGTAAACAGTAGAATTTCTATATCCAGTACTCTATTTTGAGACAGCGTTTTATCAATAATTTATTAATTATTATTGAAATAGCTGATCATCAAAGCTTATATCATTCCAGATGTCCTTATTTAATTTAACCTTTGTATTATCTGCCCATTCCTTGTATGTTGTGTTAAAAGCCTCCTCCTGGCGATTGGAGATTATTTCTTCCTTCGCAGCATTCGTAGCTTCACGGTCTAAGTCCGATACACAGTATAAAATATAAAATCCACTTTTAGATTCTATTACATCACTAATTTCACCCTTAGTCATGGAAAAAGCAACCTTCTCTAAATCAGCTTCCATGTCTCCTTTGCCAACAGTTATTTCAATTTCATCCTTATTATCACTATTTTCTTGTGCAAAGGAGTAAAAAGAATCTGCTTCTAAAGCCTGTTGTCTTAATTCTACAGCCTTTTCCTTAGCTGCCTCTAATTGTTCTTCTGTATATTCAACACGATTTCCATTTTCATCAAATGTACAATTAGATACTAATAAATACTGAAGTACAATTTGTCTTGCTTCTTCATCTGACACATCTGTATCAACATTTAAAGTTAAACTTTCGTAAATCTTATTGGCAAGCATATTGTCCATATAGACTTTTTTAACCGTTTCAATATCAATATTGTATTCTTTCATTTGTGCCTCTGTAAAGGAACTTAAAAAAGTAGCTGTTAATTCATCTACATCTAAAAGCTCGTCCTCGGCTAGTGTAACTCCTAGATTCTCTGCTTGTGCACATATTGTCTTAATATTAATAATATCTTCCAAAAGTTTTTCTTTAAATACTGTTTCAAACGTTTTTCCTTCAGAGTCTACCTTATAGCTCCAAATATCTCCTCCATAAAGGTTTTCATATTTATCCTTATAAGATTGCATATATAAAAGCACTTCTTTATAGCTTACATCAATATCACCAACTGTTAAGACAGTCTCATTTGATAAATCTACAGTACTTGCTTCTGTCTCATTTTGCTGTTTACTAGCATCTGCAGTTTCCTTATCTTTTTTATTACAGGAAAGTAGGCTAGCTGACGTTAACGATGCAATCAACAAAAAAACTGAGACTTTCTTTATATATTTCATAGATACCCCTCATTCTACCGCCCACAGCGGAACTAAATATAATCAACGATGCCCCATCGCGAGCCTTCCACGGGCCTTACGCTTTATTGCTTTGATGTCTTATTATAAATGAAATCAATAGTTACATCAATATTTTTAAATCATTTAATATTTTTTTTACAACTTCAAACAATTCGTAAGTGTCATATTTCACTATCTTATTATTCTTTTTAGCATCCTTTAACTGATACGTAAAATAAGGTGTAGTACCTGGAACTAACTTTAACTGATTATTATATTCTGTCAACAATTCAGGTATTTTCTCAACATTAAATTTTGCTTTTGCATACAGAACAAACTTTATTTCATTGCCTTTTTGTACAAGGTTTGTTACATAAACTGAGTGAGCAATGGATTTTAATAAAGCAATGTTAAGCAAATTGTTTACAGATGTTGGAATATCTCCAAAACGGTCCATTAATTCCTCTTGCATATCCATAAACTCTTCTTCATTCTCAATTCCTGCAACTCGTTTATACATATCAAGCTTTTGCATTTCATTCTTAATATACGTAGATGGTATATAAGCATCCATATCTAAGTCAACGGTTGTATCAAAAGTATCTTCCTCTTTAATTTCACCCTTTAACTTTTTAACTGCTTCATTTAGCATTTTGCAATACAAATCGTATCCTACGGATTCCATATGTCCACTTTGTTCTGCTCCAAGTAAATTACCTGCACCTCTAATTTCTAAATCTCTCATAGCAATCTTAAATCCAGAACCTAGTTCTGTAAATTCTTTAATTGCTTGCAAACGTTTTTCAGCAATTTCCTTTAATAGCTTATCTCTTCGATACATCAAAAAGGCATAAGAAGTACGATTCGATCTTCCCACACGCCCACGTAATTGGTAAAGCTGTGAAAGACCAAGTCGGTCTGCATCATCAATTAGCATTGTATTTACATTAGAGATATCTAGTCCTGTTTCTATTATCGTTGTGGATACCAATACATCAATCTCACCATTGATAAACTCGAACATAATTTTCTCTAAGGTGTGTTCATTCATTTGGCCATGAGCAAAGGATACATTCGCATCCGGAACCAATTTTGCTATGTTATTTGCAACTTCATCAATTCCATTTACACGGTTATAAACATAATAAACTTGGCCACCTCTAGCAAGTTCTCTATTAATTGCCTCACGAATAATCTCATCATTATGCTCAAGCACATAGGTTTGAATTGGTAATCGATCCACAGGTGGCTCTTCAAGTACACTCATATCACGTATTCCAACTAAACTCATATGAAGTGTTCTTGGAATTGGGGTAGCTGTTAATGTTAAAACATCAATGTCCCCCTTCATTTGTTTAATCTTTTCCTTATGTGTTACACCAAAACGTTGTTCCTCATCAACAATTAACAATCCTAGATTCTTAAATTGAACATCTTTAGATAATACTCTGTGTGTCCCTATTAAGATATCCAATTGGCCCTTCTTTGCTCGTTCGATTGCCTTCTTTTGTTCCGAAGCCGTTTTAAATCGAGACAGCATATCAATGCTAACTGGAAAGTCCATCATTCGCTGAGTAAAAGTATTATAATGTTGCTGTGCTAAAATCGTAGTAGGAACTAAAATAACCACCTGTTTTCCATCCGCTACCGCCTTAAAGGCTGCTCTTATGGCTATTTCTGTTTTACCATAACCAACATCCCCACATATTAAACGGTCCATAATACGTTTACTTTCCATATCTCGCTTGGTATCTTCAATGGCTCTTAACTGGTCTTCTGTTTCTTCGTACGGGAACATCTCCTCAAATTCTTTTTGCCAAACCGTATCTGGACCAAACTGATGTCCTTCTTTTGCCTGTCTTGTAGCATATAATTTAACCAATTCTTCCGCTACATCTTTTACCGCACCTCTTACTCTTGCTTTTGTATTTTTCCACTCAACAGAATTTAATTTATTAAGTTTTGGCTTTCTTGCGTCTGCACTTGCATATTTTTGTATCACATCTAGGCCTGTTGCAAGTATATACAACACGCCGCCACCGCCATACTCTATTTTAATATAATCCTTACTAACCTTATCTACTTCTATCTTCTCAATACCACGATAGATTCCTAAACCATGGTTTTCATGAACTACATAATCTCCAATATTCAAATCTGAAAAGCTTTGAATCTGCTTTCCTTCATAATTAGTTTTTTTCTTTTTCTTCTTTTTCTCAGCTCCAAATATATCGCTCTCAGAGATGATAACAAATTTAATTAAAGGGTATTCAAATCCTTTGTGAAGGTTTCCATAAGTTACGAAAATTTCACCCTTTTGAATTTCTCTATTTAATTCATCTGTGTAAAATGCGTTTAGTTCGTATTCTCTTAAGTCCTCAGCTAATCTAGCAGCTCTTGTTCTAGAACTTGATAATAAAACAACGCGGTAGCCGTTCTTCTTCCAATCCTTTAAATCCTTTACAAGTATTTCAAAATTATTATTATATGGATTTACTGATTTGACTGAAATATCATATTTCTTCTTAATGGTCACATGGGTTGTTTTATGGTCCATTGTACTAATTAATACTGCATTCTTACGACCTAAGTTAGCAAGTATCTCTTTGTAATCATAAATAACATCCATTTGACTTGGTAAGATATATCCTTTTTCTATACGGCTTACCATACTCTCTCGAAACTCTGTTGTTACTGCCTCTCCTTTTTCAATCATCCTACTTGGTTCATCTAAAAATACAATGGAACTTTCATTCGCAAAATAATCAAAAAAACTACAAGTTTCATCATAAAAAAACTTAATATAGCTTTCTAGTCCTATGGATCCTTGTAAGCACTCGAGGTTTTCCTTAAACTCTGCAATTATTTTTTGTACTCTTGCAGATTCTTCTGTCTTCATTTCTAAACGAAGCTTTTTAACATATTCAGCTTCTTCTTTTTCAATCTTCTTAAGTCCAAGATTCCTAGCTTCTGGCTCTAATATTATCTCTGCTGCTGGAAAAATGGATACTGTACTTACTCTCTCAATGGATCGTTGACTACTAACATCAAAAGTACGTATGGAATCGATTTCATCTCCCCATAATTCAATACGATAAGGCACTTCCTCGGTTAAAGGAAAAATATCAATAATACCTCCTCGAATGGCAAATTCTCCTGGGTTTTCTACTTGTCCTTGTCTTTCATATCCAATATGAATTAACTTTTCCGCCAATTCAGATAACTCTAGGGAATCTTCTTCATGTATTTGAATTACTCTTTGAGCTATGAAATCAAGGGGTAATAATTTATCCATACCACCATCAATGGTAGCAATTACAGTTACCGGTTTCCCTTCGATTAATCGTTTTAAAATCTGTAAACGGTCCTTAACAATTGCATTCCCATGAATATCGGCACTGTAAAATATAATATCCTTTGCTGGATATAACATAACATTTTTATCATATAATTTGTAATCTTCATAGATTTCCTTCGCTTTTAAATCATTATATGTGATGATTAATTTAAAAGGAAAATCACTTGATAAAGCTGCTATAAAATTGCACTTTTGTGAGTCAATACAGCCAGTTACCTGTAACGGAAATTGATGAAGCGATACGCTATCCTTTATGTCATTAAATTCCTTATAGCCGTAAAGAGGTTCCGTAAAAACATTCACAATTAGCCCTCCTTTTTATTATAAAGATTCATTGCTTCCTCAATTCCTTTCGTGATAATTGTATCACAGGCATTGGAGGTTCTCTTTAATGCTTCTCTTATTTTCTCCTCATCTTCTTTTGGAAATCTTGCTAGAACATAATCAGCCAAATCCCAATCTTTAGGTTTGTCTCCTACCCCAACTTTTATTCGCATAAATTCATCCGTTCCAAGATGGGCAATGATATTTTTAATACCATTATGTCCTCCTGCACTTCCTTTCTTTCTTATACGAAGTTGGCCTACATCTAGACTAATATCATCATAAATAACAATGATATCTTTATTTGTTAGTTTATAAAAGTCAATAAGTTCTCTTACACTTTCTCCACTCAAGTTCATATATGTTTGTGGTTGTGCAAGGATAACACGTTCTGACCCAATCATTCCTTTGCCACAGATTGCTTTATGCTTTTTTGTATCTAATGAAATGTTGTAATCATCTGCTATTCTTGTAATCGCATCAAATCCAATATTATGCCTAGTTGCTTGATATTCTTTGGATGGATTACCTAATCCAATAATAATATACATAAATACCTCTTTTCCACAACTTTCGCCGCACATATGCAATATATCCCTATTGCATACCTGCGGCCTTTTATTTACATTATAAGTCTCTTATTATATAATTGCAATCTATTCATGATTGACAACGTTTGTAATAGTTTTTGCATTTCGGTAAATGTTCCCTGCTTCAAGTGTAATTCCTTTTGCTTCAAATAATTCATCTACCGTTACTAATTGATATCCCATTTCAATTAGTTTTGGTATGACTACTTCCATTGCATCTGCTGTACTTGAATACAAATCATGCATAAGTACAATATCTCCATCTTGTACAACATCTATTATATTCTTTATCACTTGATCTTTATCACGGCTCTTCCAATCCTCTGGATCTACCGACCATGTTATCATAGGTACATTTACTGTTTTATATACCAAATCATTCTTTGCTCCATAAGGTGGTCTTAAAACAGCATTTCCAACAGGTGCATACTTCGTTATCAAATCATTGGAATGTTCCACTTCATAACGAATTTTATCTGCACTAAGTTTTGTTAAATCCTTATGGCTAAAGGTATGGTTACCAATTTGGCATCCTAAAGAGTAAGCTTTCTCTACCGTATCACCGTACTCTTCCATACGATTTCCCATTACAAAAAACGTCGCCTTTGCCCCATTCTCTTCCAATAAATCTAAAATACGATTTGTCACTGGAGGATATGGACCATCATCAAAAGTTAAAGCAATCATTTTATCTTTTGATACTTTATCCCCATCAATAGTAGCATTCTTATCATCCGTAGCATCTTCATTTACAGGGCTTTTTGTAACTTCTGGATTATTATCATCCTTACCGCCCTCCGGTGTTACTTCTGGGGTTATCGAAGGTGTTACTTGTGGTGTAACCTGGGGTGTTATTTCTGGTGTTACTTGTGGTGTAATTTCTGGTGTTACTGTATTATTATCAGTATCATCCGGTGTTATTTCTGGGATATGCTCTGCTTCTATATCCTCTATGTTTCCACCAATATTGTTTACTTCTTTATTTAAATCCTGGTCCCCCAAGCCATCATTCTTTTTCTTACTAAGTAATCCAATACCAGCCACAATAATTATAATTGCTGCTAATAATGCACCAACTATGCATACCACTTGTAAGCTCCTAACTGAAGATCTTCTGCCTCGTTTTCTGTAATTTCTACTCATTATAAAATCCTTCCTAACCTTCACCAAATACCTATCCCTACGTATGTTTGCAAGCTATCGCTTACAGTTTAGAATAATACAAATTTCAACAATTTTCAAGCAATTTAAACAAATATTAAGAAAGAATTTTGTGAAAGCTCCACATTTTACTCATAACGTAAGTTTTGCTTCCATATATGGTTTATTCTTCTAATTAATTGTATGAAAGAAGAAGAAAAAACAGACTGCATTTGATAGCAGTCTGCTCTAGGAATGTTTTTTTTAAACAGGTGTTTTTTGCTAATTCTTACTCTACGGTATTATCCTCGAGTGCAGCAATTTCATATTTTTCTAATATGATTTTTTGAATTCTATCTCTTGTCTCAGAGTTAATTGGATGAGCTATGTCTCTATATTCACCATCGCCAGCTTTTCTGCTTGGCATAGCAATAAATAAACCTTTCTCTCCCTCGATAACCTTGATATCATGAACAACAAATTCATTATCAAGAGTTATAGAAACAACTGCTTTCATTTTACCTTCTTTACTTACTTTGCGCACTCTAACATCTGTAATCTGCATTTTGTATCCCCCTTTGTAACATCAGTCTTTTGTCAGTTTAAGCTAGAATAGTTTTGTTACTAATATCGGTCATTTTTTCAATGACAATCTTAACATTCCCTTCTGCTCCCACATGAGATGTATTTGCCATAATTGTTTCACAGCTTTCTACAATACAATTCTCTATGTAAGTATTGTCACCAATATGTACGTCATTTAGAATAATTGAGTCTTTAATGGTACAGTGATTACCCACATAAACATTTTTAAAAAGTATGGAGTTTTCTACCCTGCCATTAATGATACATCCGCTGGAAACCAAGCTGTTATTAACCTCCGCTCCCATATTATACTTAGCAGGTGGTAAATCATCGATCTTGGAATACACATCTGGATACTGTTTAAAAAAATAGTTCCTAATTTCTTTATTTAAAAAATCCATATTGGTCTTATAATAAGAATTTACGCTAGCAACATTACTCCAATAGCTTTTCATTTCATAAGCATAAATTCGTTTAGCACTTATGTACCTTATTATGATATCTTTTACAAAATCATATTTATCTTCTTTTGATGCTTCCTCAAGTAAATCTATTAAAAGTCTTCTACGAATTACATATATTCCTGTAGAAACCATAGAAGAATTCGAGATAAGAGGTTTTTCTTCAAATTCCCTTATTCGCCCATCCGCAACTGTTTGTACAATTCCAAATCGCGTTGTATCTTCGATTTCATCTAATTGCTTTGTAACAATTGTTATATCAGCATTCTTCTCTATATGATATTCTAAGACTTTATTGTAATTTAGCTTGTACACGCCATCTCCAGAAGCAATTATCACATATGGCTCATGACAACTTCTTAAAAAATTAAGATTTTGAAACATAGCATCTGCAGTTCCACGATACCAAAATCCATTATCCACCGTTATTGTCGGTGTAAATATAAATAATCCACCTTGTTTCCTTCCAAAATCCCACCATTTGGACGAACTTAGATGCTCATTTAATTTTCTTGAATTATATTGTGTTAATACAGCTACTTTGTGAACATGTGAGTTTGACATACTACTAAGTGCAAAGTCTATACTACGATAACAACCAGCAACTGGCATTGCTGAGATTGCTCTTTTATCTGATAATTCTCGCATTCGATTACTGTTGCCACCTGCTAATACGATCCCAATAGCTCTCACTTTAAAACACCTGCCTTTATCAAACATTCTCCACTCTTTAGGATACAATCGGCATAATCCTCTGTCGTTGTTCCTCCTGATATCGCAGTGTTCTTTCCAATCTTTATGTTATTAGGTATCGTCGTATTCTCTCCAATTGTAACAAGCCCATCCATATAGATATTTGGATATTTTTCATTAATATACTCTTCACCAACTCCAATTTCGCAATTCGAACCAATGAAACAATTCTCAGCTATAATGGACTTGTTGACTTTTGTATTTTCCCCAATGGTTGTAGACTTCATAATTATTGAATCATAAACCTTAGCACCTTGTTCAATAATGACGTCTGGGCCTATAACACAATTATGTACTTCACCATATATTTCACTACCTTCTCCAATAATACAGTGATTAATAACCGCTTTTTTAGAGACAAACTGTGGTGGTATCATATCGCTTTTCGTATATATCTTCCAAAAATTTTCATAGAGATTAAAAACGGGTACTAAATCAATTAACTCCATATTTGATTCCCAGTAAGAAGTTAGCGTACCAACATCCTTCCAATAGCCATTGTATTCATAAGCAAAAACGCGATTACCCTGACTATGGCAATAAGGAATAATATGCTTTCCAAAATCACAACCTTCTTGATTTGATAAATTGATTAAAGCATTTTTTAAAACATCCCATGAAAATATGTAAATCCCCATCGAAGCTAAGTTACTCCTTGGATTCTTTGGTTTTTCTTCAAATTCTATAATTTTCTTTTGTTCGTCTGTGATAACTACTCCAAAGCGACTTGCTTCCTTAATTGGTACTGGAATTGTCGCTAAGGTTATGTCAGCTTGATTGGCCTTATGATTCTCTAACATCATATCATAATCCATCTTGTAAATATGGTCGCCACCAAGAATCAGCACGTACTCTGGATTATAATATTCCATGTACTTTAAATTTTGATAAATTGCATTGGCTGTTCCTGTGTACCATTCAGCATTGGTGCTTTTTTCATAAGGCGGAAGGATGGATACACCACCGATGTTGCGATCCAAATCCCAAGGAATCCCAATCCCTATGTGTGTGTTAAGTAACAACGGCTGATATTGAGTTAATACTCCAACCGTATCAATACCAGAATTGATGCAATTACTTAGTGGAAAATCTATAATACGGTATTTCCCTCCAAAAGCTACTGCTGGTTTTGCAATATTAGAAGTTAAAACACCAAGTCTAGATCCTTGTCCACCGGCTAAAAGCATTGCGATCATTTCTTTTCGTACCACGCAATCACCTCTTGCTGTTTAATATTATACATTATACCATTATATGTAACATATGTGAATATATTTACTAACAATTTTAAAATATTTTGATAACTTTTGTTTATTTTTATTAATAATATGCTCTTTTTTGATAATCCTGTTCTTTTTAATGCCATTTTTCACAAAATGTGATTTATTTTGATAAAATTTTTTTTGAAATTATATAAAATCATTTAGTATCCATTTAAAATGCAAACTCATATAATAGTATTTAATACCATAATTTACACATTTATAGAAGCTACTTGTCATTTGATAAGTTATTGTAATTTTGTTAAAAACGGTTATAATAGCAAATAGAATACAGTCATATAATAATTAGTACTGTTATATTTTTTATTACGTCAGTGCTTATTAAAATTTAACTTATAAAATAAGAACAGAATAGGATGTGCTCCCATGTATAAAATTAATTTTAATCAACCAGTTCATATACATTTTATTGGGATTGGTGGGATTAGTATGAGTGGACTCGCTGAGCTTTTACATAGCAAAGGATTTAAAGTAAGCGGCTCCGATGCAAAAAATAGTAAAATTACAAATCATTTAAGTAATCTTGGTATCCAAATTTCCTACGGTCAAAGTGCCGCTAATATTACAGACGATATTGATGTTGCCGTTTTTACTGCGGCTGTTAAAGCTGATAATCCAGAATATCAGGCAGTGTTAGAACATAATATACCACTTCTTGATCGAGCAGAATTATTGGGCCAAATTATGCTCCATTATAAAGATGCTATTGGTATTTCTGGTACTCATGGTAAAACAACTACTACATCCATGATTTCTTTAATGTTAATTGAGGGTGGATTTGACCCAACCGTATCTGTTGGGGGTATCCTCGATAATATCGAAGGTAATATTAGAATTGGTGAATCCGAACATTTTATTGTTGAATCCTGTGAATATACCAATAGCTTTTTAAAATTTAATCCTGTGAATGAAATTATTTTAAATATTGAAGCTGACCATCTAGATTTCTTTAAAGATTTAGATGATGTTCGTCATTCCTTCCGTTTATTTGCAGAAAAAGTCCCATCACATGGTAACTTAATTATTAATGCATCAATTCCTGACTATGAAGATTTAGTTAAGGATCTACCATGCCATGTTATAACATATAATGTAGTAACCAGTGATGATGATCAAGATGCATTATATAAAGCTGATTATACTGCTAGTAACATAACTTATGACGACCATGGTTGTGGCAATTATGATCTTTACTATAAAGGCGAATTCATAGACCATATCGCTCTTGGTGTTATCGGTATTCATAATATATCAAACTCCGTTGCTGCAGCGGCTTTAGCATTAACACTTGGAGTATCAATTGAGGCAATAAAAAAAGCTCTAAAGAGCTTTGTTGGAACAGAACGACGTTTTGAATATAAAGGTAACGTTGGTGGAGTAAATATTTTTGATGACTATGCACATCACCCAACAGAAATTGATGCTACACTTTCAGCGGCAAAACGTTATCCACATAATGAAATTTGGTGTGTATTCCAACCACATACTTATACAAGAACCAAATCATTGTTAAATGAATTTGCAGAGGCTCTTTCTCATTCTGATCATATTGTTTTAGCTGATATATATGCTGCAAGAGAAAAGAATCCTGGTGATATCTCCTCAAGAGATTTACAGAAAAAACTTCAGGAATTAGGTAAAAATACCTACTATTTCCCATCTTTTGATGAAATAGAAAATTTTTTATTACAAAATTGTACTAACGGCGATTTGTTAATAACCATGGGCGCTGGAGACATTGTAAACATTGGAGAATCGCTACTCGGAAAATAGTTATCCACATTATCCACAAGCTTATCAACATTTTTACTCAGATATGCTTGTGGATTTTTTCATACCTGCTATTTTTCTACAAGAATAGACTAAATTAAAAAAAATATAAGCTATACTTATATTTAAAGCTATTTTTACAATAATTGACAAATAGAATCCACCGACTTATCCACATTATCCACATTATTAACATTTGGCTCATGTGTAAGTTGCTGAAAAATTATCCTATTTTCTTTCAATTTTTAATATGCTATAATGTGCATGCGCTATGATTTATCAAGCTCGCGCTAACATTAAGACATTAATAGGATAGATCTAATAAGAGTCATTGTTTTTTAATGACCAGAAATATAGTAACTTGTTAATATGGATTACATAGAGATTTGGGGTAATGATATGAGTAAAATTTTTCTTAGCAGTAATATGCAAACTGGAATTACTATTGTGCAAAACCAGTTTATTGATGACTATATGCCTACAGCAAATGGAACTTTTGTTAAGGTATATATTTATTTGTTACGTTGTATTTCAAATCATATGTCTGACATTTCTATTTCTTTTCTTGCTGAAAAGTTGGATGAAACAGAAAAAGATATTGAACGAGCTCTTAAATACTGGGAAAAAGAACAGTTAATAAAAATTGATCGAGATCAAAATCGTACGATCACTTCAATACTTTTTTGCCAGCTAGGTGGAGATTCTTCTACAAAGAATACAGCCGCTGCTGCTACTTCTGAAACAGCTTTAGAAGAAACTACAGTAGCTACTGAAACCTCTGCAGTGAAACAAAATGTTTTTCATAAGCCTAATTATTCAGATGCTCAAATTGCTCAATTAACAGATATTGATGAAGTTAAATTTATGATGAATACGTTAGAGCAATATTTAGAGCGCTTGTTAAAACCAACCGATGTTCAACTTGTACTATTTTTGTATGAGAGTGTTGGTTTTTCTGCTGAGTTAATTTTATATCTATATGAGTATTGTGTGTCAAAAAACAAAAAAAATTCCTCATATATTGAAACTGTTGCTCTAGCATGGGCTGAAGAAGGCATTGATACTGTAGAAAAAGCAGAAGCTGCTACTGCCACTTATAATAATAATTATAATGCTATAAACAAGGCTTTTGGGCTTAACCGTGCGCCTGGTACAATCGAAAAGAAATTTATGCACCGCTGGTTCCATACGTATAAATTTGAAATAAGTATTATTGAAGAAGCTTGCAATCGTACTATTCTTGCAACTGGAAAACCAGACTTTAAATATGCTGATAAGATACTAGAAAATTGGCATAAAAAAGGTGTTACTCAAAAAAGTGATATTGATAAACTAGATGAGGAACATGCAAAATTAACAGCTATGGTAAACAGCAATAGACAAACAAATACCGCAAATACAGCCAAACCAGCGACAAATAATAAATTCAATTCATTTCCACAACGTAACTATACAAAGGAAGAGTATTTATCCATGGAACAAAGATTGCTTAATCGTCAGTAAAAAGCATCATGTAGATAGATTCATTCATCGCTTAATAAACCTGAGGTAGGAGGAGATACAATGGCTTTAAGAAATTATCAATATAATACAATTTTAAGAGAATATGATAACCGCCGTTTGCAGAGCAAGTATGAACTTGATCGCAGAAAAGAAGAAGTCTATCAGGCGATTCCTATTTTATCTGAAATTGATGAACAGATGGTACATGACTCCATTCAAAGTGCCAAACTATCTCTAACTGGAGATACGAGTGCCTTACGTACCTTAGAAGAAAGAAATCAACGTCTTTCTGAAAAAAAGCAGCAAATTTTAGAATCTCATGGATATCCACATGATTACTTACAACCAAAGTACGTTTGCAATTCATGTAAAGATACCGGCTATATCGGAAACAACAAATGTCACTGCTTTAAGCAAGCAATTGTAGATTTACTATATTCTCAGTCCAATGTAAAAGATGCAATTAAAGTTGAGAATTTTTCTACCTTTACTTACAAATACTATTCCAATGAATATATTGAAGAAACTACAAATCTCACACCACTTGAAAATATGAAACGTGTTGTTGTAAAAGCTAAGCGTTTTATTAACGATTTTGATACCAAATATGAGAATCTCTTAATTTACGGAAATACTGGCGTAGGAAAAACATTTTTATCAAATTGCATTGCAAAAGAATTATTAGACACTGCACATACGGTTATTTATCTTACTTCATTTCAACTTTTTGAGATACTTGAAAAATACAAATTTAATCATGAAGATGATTATGAGAACATTCGAAATCAATTTGATCATATTTTAGATTGTGATTTGCTTATCATTGATGATATCGGAACGGAGTTAAGTAACTCATTTATTAACTCCCAGCTTTATCAATGCATTAATGAACGCCATCTAAAACAGAAATCAACCGTTATCTCTACTAACTTGTCCTTTGAACAATTAAAAAGTACTTATAGTGAACGAATATTTTCAAGAATTACGAGTAATTATATATTATTAAAAATTGTTGGTGAAGACATTCGTCCGCAGGTGATACATTCTTAATCGACAGGAATATACATTTTAACCAAACTAAATCAATCTTAAATTCACTTATAAGTAAAATTAACGTTTTTTATAAGAAATTTCAATGATGCTTGACGAAATATAAGTATAATAGTATGATAACAATTGCTTAAAACCATTAAACCAAAATGAAAAGACGTGACTTTTCATTTATATAGGAAAATATTACTGGAGGAAAAAATAATGTCACAAGATAATTTTTTAGAAACCATTCCCGTTGGTACCTTAGGAATTATTGCTCTAGAAAGTAGTAAAGGTCTTGGCCAAAAAGTTAATGATTACATCGTTGAATGGCGAAATGAAAGATCCGAATCTGAATCTACTTTAACAGCACTATCCGGTTATCAAAGAGATTCCTACCTCATCAAACATGAGTGCCCACGTTTCGGCTCGGGTGAAGCAAAAGGTACCATTAAGGAATCCGTAAGAGGTGACGACCTATATATACTTGTTGACGTTTGTAATTACAGTCTGACATACAGTGTGTGTGGACATACCAACCACATGTCTCCTGATGATCACTATCAAGATCTTAAGAGAATCATCGCCGCAGTCGGTGGCAAAGCACGTAGAATCACAGTAATTATGCCATTCTTGTACGAAAGCAGACAACATAAGAGAAGCTCAAGAGAATCTCTTGATTGTGCTTTAGCATTACAGGAATTAACAAATATGGGTGTTGAAAGTATCATTACCTTTGATGCTCATGACCCAAGAGTTCAAAATGCAATCCCATTAAAGAGCTTTGAAACAGTAATGCCTACGTACCAATTTATTAAAGCACTTCTTCGCAATGTTCCAGATTTAGTTGTTGATTCTGATCATATGATGGTAATCAGCCCTGATGAAGGTGCTATGGGCCGTGCCGTTTATTTTGCAAACGTTCTTGGACTTGATATGGGTATGTTCTATAAGAGACGTGACTATACAACAATTATAAATGGACGTAATCCAATTGTAGCTCATGAATTCCTTGGATCCGATGTGGAAGGTAAGGATGTTGTTATTCTTGATGACATGATTTCTTCTGGCGAAAGTATGCTTGATGTTGCTACTGAGTTAAAGAAGAGAAAAGCTAAGAGAATTTTCATTTGTTCTACATTTGGTCTATTTACAAACGGACTTGAGAAATTTGATGAAGCTTACGAAAAAGGTTTAATCTATCGTGTAATCACTACAAATCTTGTATACCAAACAGAAGAACTCTTATCTAGACCTTATTACATTAACGCAGATATGAGTAAATACATTGCATTATTAATCGACGCATTAAATCATGATGCTTCCATCAGCGAATTCTTAAGCCCAACAGAAAGAATTCAAAATATTTTAAACAAATACAAGAAATAATTTTACTTCAGTAAATATAATAGGTTATCATTCAACCAATGTTGAATGATAACCTATATTTATTGGATATGGTTTATATTCTTATGTTTTAGTAGCTTTATAAGCACTTATTTATATTTCGTCGTGATTCACCACAGTTTCATCCATTATAAAATCTTTCGTTTCATTTCGTTCTTTTATATCATTTGGATCCACTATTTCATTTATATACTCCAATTCCTTACCTATTGCCGCCTCATAAATTGGTATAGCATTCTTTTCAGTTAATATCAATCGAATAACAAATATGCTTATAGCTAATGTTAGAACTGAAATTACAATTATCATTAATAAATTTAAATCGACTCCACTTAGAGCTATATCTATAACATATCCGCTGAAATTAAATACGATATGGAATAATATCGTTGATAGTATTGTATTATATTTACGGTATATGTATCCAAATATTATTCCTAAAACAAACGCATAACTTCCTTGAACTAAATTACCATGTAACAAGGCAAATAAAAATGCTTGCACAATATTTGCAGCTACAAAGGGCATAGCCTTTTTCATTTGGTTTAAAACAAGTCCACGCATCAGTAATTCTTCTACTATCGGTCCTAGAATCGCTACATATATAAGTGACTGCCATGAATTTCCTATATCAAACTGCTTCATTATCTCATTATAGTTTGTAAACCAATCTGGCTTTATCGCTTGAATAATACCTACAAACGTAATTAAAAAGACTTGCACACTTACTGCTAATAATATAATTAAAGATACTTGCTTTACAGTAAAAATCTCTTTTAAGTTTACCTTTTTCCCTTTTACGTATCTTTTTTTATACCAAATGGAATATAAAATAATTGAAACAATTGAAAATAGGCATGATATAACCATTAAAAAACTTGAAGAAACTACATCATCTAAGATTATTTCATAAGCTAAATTAAAATCTGAAATTCCCTGTGCTGATATCTGAAAATATCGAATGACTGAATATCCAATAGTTACAATAACCCCTACAATGATCTGAATTAGTAGATAGGTAAATACCTGAAAAATCCCCCACAATACTTGCCCAACCTTTTTCATTTATTACTCTCCTCCTCAATTTTTATGATTAGCGAGTAGAAAAGGGAAATTCCTTTTCTTTATCCGCTTCACTTTCTGATATATTTAGAAAAAATATTGATAATGCTATAGAAACTAAACTAAAAATATTATGGTATTGTTTTATAAACAACTGAATCATTAAGTTTGACACAATAATTATAACACTTAAAACAATTAGATAATTTTTCTTACATTTAAACAGCCCTAAGAAACGAGTTCTAATTTTTAGCAACCTCTCTAATACAAGCTCAAATAAGAGATATAAACCTAATATTATAATTATTATAGCTTTATATTTTAAATAAAACATATCCTATCACTCTTCTTCCTAATGAATTATGTCAAAAAATGTTATTTATTAATATTCTAATGAAATTTTTGACATTTGCAAGTGATATATTATAATAAGTCGATTTTTAGTAATATTTTTTAGTTTCGTCTTCTATATTAGTAATATTTAATACTATTACCGTTATTCATCTTGCCATTGTTCGTTTTGCCACTGTTGCTCATCCCAGTACACATCGTCTAAATTTACCTCATCGTTAATTTCCCCATTATCTATGACACTCTCTAACTCATCGTCTAATTCATCATTTTCGGGATTGGCTTCCTCCTTATCAACTCCTTCAACATCATCGATGTCTTCCATCTCATGCTTATAATCGGACTCATTTGACGAATCTTCCAAACTATTATTAGAATGGTTTGTATCTCCGTTAAATATATTTTCGCCATTTGAATCTATGGCATTTTTATTACCACTGTTTATACCCATATTCGTATCTTCTTTTGCATTTTCCTTTGCATCTTCTTTTGCATCTTCTTTTGCATCTTCTTTTGTATCTTCTTTTGTATCTTCCCTTGTATCTTCATATGGTTCAAATAATTCATCCGCTAAATCTTTATGAATCTCATTCATAAATTCTTTCCATATCTGCCCTGGATAAGAATTACCCGATAAACCAGCAATGGATTTAGGATAATCACAACCTACCCATACACCTGTCGTATAATATTTTGAATACCCCACAAACCAGCCGTCTTTTCGATCCGTTGTAGTACCGGTTTTACCAGCCGTTGTGATATGGTCAAGTGCCAATCTACTTCCTGTTCCATTTTCCATTACACCCTTTAAAACATCCGTCATCATCCGAGCTGCATTTACTTCATAGATTTTTTTCTCTTTCACAGTACTCCCAACAATTTCGTTTCCATCGGCATCTGTAATTTTTACTACACATGTTGGAGTACGGTATATACCATCATTGGCAATACTTGCAAAACCAGAAGTCATTTCTAAAGGGCTTACTCCATATGTGAAGCCTCCTAATGCAATTGCTAAATTATAATCCGCACTTGTAATATGGGAGAAATTCATCTCCAGTAAGTAGGACAATCCAACACTCGGCGATAACTCTTTTAATAAATTCCAAGCGACCGTATTCTTAGATACTTCAACAGCCCTTCTAAGTGTTATTTCTCCAGAATAGACATCGTTCGCATTCTTTGGGCCATCTTTTATTTTTTCATCCATCACTAAAGTGTCTGGATGATACCCCCTTTCAAATAATGGAGTATAAATAAGCAACGGTTTAATGGCACTTCCTGGTTGCCTGAAACTTTGATAAGCACGGTTTAGTGTATATCCTGCAGTATTTTGATTCCTACCTCCAATAATAGCTATTACAAGACCAGTGTCATTATCAATGCAGACTGCTGCCCCTTGTAACTCATAAATACCTTCTTGATTGACTGCAGTAAATTCACTTAGTTTATTATTAATGGCCTCTTGCAATAATTCTTGTTTTTCTAAATCAAGAGAGGTATAAATACGATATCCTTTGGTATATAGCTGTCTTTGAATCCTATAATACGACTCATAATACTGTTCTTCATATATCTTTTTTTCTTCTTCGTTTTTAAAAGATGTTTTAAGCTCAAATCCTTCCGCTTCCATTAACAAACGAATTGCATTATAGTAGGTAAAACTTTCTGCATAATTATGTTTTATATCTTCACTACGGTTAAGCTTTATCTCCTCAGCTAATGCATCGTCGTATTCTATCAAAGAAATGACTCCGCTATCATACATTTGCTTTAAAATCTTATCTCTTCGTTCTAAGGTATTATCAAAGTTTGTAACTGGATTTAGAACGGTTGGATTATTGGGTATTGCTGATAGAAACGCAATTTGAGATAAAGATAAATCTTTTATTCCTTTGCTAAAATACCCATTACTAGCCGCTTGGATTCCATAATATCCATTGGCATAATAAATATTATTTAAATAAAACTCTAAAATTTGCTGTTTCGAAAATTTTTTTTCTAAGTCAGCCGCTAAAAATAACTCTGTAACTTTTCTCTCAAAACTTACCTCAGTTGTTAAAAATACAGTTCTAGCAAGTTGCTGAGTTATCGTACTTGCCCCTTGTTTAATCTCACCTTTATTCTTAATTAGTGCAATAAATGCACGGATATTTGCTAAATAATCGATTCCTTCATGGGTGAAGAACTTTTTATCTTCTGTTACTAAAACAGCATCAATTGCCGCTTTAGGTATACTGTTGTATGGTAGATAATAGACTTCTTTCTCAGATTTTAAGATTGAAATCACACTACCATCCTCTGCATAAACAATACTTGTTTGTGACGCTTTAAAAGATTCTTCATTGGACTTTCTAGAAATCTGATCTGCCCTCTCTTTTAATGCAAGAATATCTTTTCCATAACAAATATAAAACCACGTAAGAATGCCCGAAAGAATAAATAACAATAACAGAAATATCCGTACTATTATTTTTTTGACTCGTTTTCCTCGTGTCATTTTACTCCCCATTCTTGCCCACGTTCTTTATGCATAACATGTTTGTGGTGCACAAGCACAAACTTGCATGTAATAATTGATTTTTATTTTTCACAATATCCTCCATGCTGCCTAATGGCAATCGGATATTTTAAATCCGCTAACAATATCTGTCCATAACTTTTTAACTATTTTTCATACAATAACTATAACTTCGTATAATTAAATGGCACACCAGCCTCATTTAAATATCTTTGCTCTCTATTATGACAAGTAAATATAAAGATCTGTCGATCCTTCATAGACGCAAGTACTTGTAATACAGCTTTTAACCGATTATCATCGTAATAAGCAAAGCTATCATCCAAAACCAATGGCATTGAATCTCCTTCAAATAATAAATCCCCAATTGCCATACGAAGTGCAAAGTATACCTGTTCCATCGCACCTATACTTAATTTTTCTAGTGGAATGTATTGCTGTTCATGGAGTATTTTAATATTCAAGTTTTCATCTACAAGAACCTCTTTATACTTTCCACTGGTTATTGTATAAAGATTCTCAGAAACTTTCTTACTAAGACTTATGCCAAAGCTATCATGAATCTGGACTGAAAGTTCCTTAATGGTATCCATAGTTAATCGAATTGCTTCTAATGAAAATTCCTGCTCTTCTTTCAAATGTAGTAATTCTTCATACTCTCTTTGTTTATCAACTAAAGCACTTTCCTTTTCTTGATATTGCATGATTAAATTTTCTAAACGATCTATCTGTATCGCTACACTCACTTTTTCAGATTCAAACTCTTGTTTTATCTCTTTCATAAGTTGGTTCTTACTTTTAATTTCTTCCTCAAGTTGTTGCATTATTTCTGCCGATACACCATCGCAAGAATAAAATTCATTTGTAAAAAATACTATATCATCGAATAAGCTTTCTAACTTACTTTGCTTAGACCGTAAGGTTTCTTTATACTCAGTCAATTGTTCTTCCAAGTGCTCATTTCTTATTTCCTCTTTCGATATCTGTTTCTGATATTCTCTAAGTATAGCAATATCATCACAGCGATATTTTACAAAGATTTCTCTTTTCTTTTTCTCGAGAAATTCCATATTTAGTTGAAATGCTTCTTCCTCTTTTAAAAGGGTTTCATCAGTGTAAGTTAACTTCTTTCCACTTAAAATAAGAAATACAAAGGATACTATCAAAATTCCTAAGCCTAATGCTATTCGTATCACTTCGCTACCTATAGGTAATAAACATAAAATAATGCCTAGTAGCATAGAAACTGTTGCAAAGAGTTTGATTTTTCTACTCTTTAATTTTATATCCAAACGCTTTGGATACTCACTTTCCTGCTTTCCCTTAAGTACATTTTGTTCATGAATCAGTTCCTCTAGGATTCTGATATCTTCCTCTAAAGCTTTAGAAACTTTGGAATTATTACTGAATTGTAATTGTTGCGTAATCGTATTAATTTTTTCAATTAATTGTTTACTCTCCTCTTGTAACTCTAACCACCATTTATACTTTTGCTTAATTACAGGAAGATTGTTGCCCTTTTCTATGAATGGTTGTAAGTTTTTCATTTGCAATAGATAGGACTGCTCTATCTTTTTTTTCTGATTTAAAAGTTCTGATAAGGAGCTGCTGGCTTCCTTTATTGCACGTTCGCATTCAAAACCCTCTTCAATTTCTTCCATAGCTTTTTCAATAAGCTCTAAGGTTTCCTTTGTATCAATTCCCTTTTTCTTTTCTAACAAGCTATTCATTGCCTTATTTACATCAACTTCACTGGCCTTTGATGTTGTTAAATTGGCAATATAATTTCTTACTTCACTTGCAAGTTCTGCATCAGTTCTAGCACGTAATTGTTCTATACTAACGGTATTTCTATATGCGCTTTCTGTTAGTTCTGGAAAAAGAGAGATAAGCCTTCCCTCATCATTCTTAATTTCCTTACCTAAGGTCAAATTAATTAATTGGGTGTACTTTTCTTTTTGATAAAAGCGTCTATAGATTAAATAATCTTCCTCTTTGTATCTAAATTCCATACTTCCTTCATAAGAACCTGGCGTATCAAGAGGCTGGTACTTTATATATAGATCATCTTTTCCCGCTCTACCCCTTGCTTTTTCTATGCCAAATAACATTCCCCGAATAAAAGAATGGATCGTTGATTTACCAGCCTCATTTTCACCATAAATAATGTTGATACCAGGCTTGCATTCAATTTCTTTTTTATGAAATTTTCCGAAATGACTAAGTGTTAACTTTTTTATGTACAAGCGTAATCAACCTTTCTATTCTCTTGCTTTTAATAATGCCTCAATCCCTAAATACAGAGCCTTTTCTTTTAACTTCTCATCCACATTCTGATTTAATATTCGATCAATATATAGTCCAATGATATTATTTATATTATCGTCACGTAGTTGTATAAAATTATAATCCGGAAGGGTTTTGTCTTCAATTTCTATAACATTTCCAAGTGCTATCAACGCATTAGAATCGAATATAATGTCCTCATCACGCTTTCCATTCAATACAAAACGATAGATGTTGGTATCGCCGTGAAGCTGAATTAAACCACGAATTTCATCTACTAAGCCACCGTTTGTCATATCCGGTGTCACTTCAACTTCTAATTTTACATACTCCCTAATCGCAGCTTTCACAAACTTGGTCTTTATATTAGAATTTGAATTTAGTGTGTGCATATTTTCTTCTGTCTTTGTGATTTCACCTAAAATATAGCCATGCTCACCAAGTTCATTTTTATCCAAAGGCTCTAAAGAGCCAGGATAAAACATTCGATCCGAAAACTGTTCTGGCTTATGTATATGTCCTAATGCAATGTAATCAAATCCAGATTTTAAAAGTAACTTCTTATCAAAGGGCTGATTTCTCTCATCCCCACCATGAGTTAATAAAATATTGATTCGCTCTTCCACTCCAGGAGAAATATGATCCACCTTTGATTTTAAAATATCTCTAGTATGATAACTAAATCCATAGACTTCCGTATTAATATCTTCTAAGTAAATACTATCTACCGACTCATCTTCTAACATAAAAACGTGATCACACCATGGAAAGTTTATATAATTGGACCTTGCTCCTATATAATCATGATTCCCTGCGATCAATACTACGCTTGTATTTTCTAATTGTTCAAACATATAGTTCAATTCTTTTAATTCTCGGATTAATGGTTGCTTATGAAATAAGTCACCTGCTATTAGCAACAGCTCAACCTTCATTTCATTACAATCTTTTATTACCTTTTGAAAGGTATCATAGATTTCTTTTTGACGTAATTTGCCCCAAGGATACTTACTATCTGGAGTAGCCCCTAGATGAATATCTGCAATATGAATAAATCTCATACGAAACCTTCCTTTCAATTCCTTCCCACAATGTCAAACTTACAAATATCTTTTTTATCTATCTTTCTTACTCCTGTAAAACAAGATTCTTTATATACCTTAGCGGATATTATAACATAGCTTGTTTTTTTTTCCTATAAAGTATTGTTTTTTTCTAAGTTCCATTTATAATAAAATTATGTAATTATTTTACTACTCACATGAAAGAGGGAGGGAATATTTATGGCTGTTTTAAATGTTCCATTACAGCACTTATTACCTGGCATGATTGTTGCAGAAGATGTGTATAACAAAAGCCAGCAAAAGATTTTATCGAAAAATACAATCGTAAGTCAGAAAACTGTAATAAAACTATCCATTTACGGCGTCAAGGAAATTATCGTCTATATACCACAATCACTTGCAGATAAGATAGAAGACGATGTAGAGACACCAACAAACATGTTAAAAGAAACTCTTGAATACAAAAAATTCAAAAAGTATTATCTTGAAATTATTGAAGACCTAAAAACGTTATTTTCTTCATTATTGCATCAACAATTTACTATTTTACCTATCTTTCAATTACTTCCCAAAATTGAAACACTATATAAAGATTGTGGTAATTCAATGCGTACCTTTGATATGTTACATTGTATGAGAGAATATGATGACCTTATCTATGTGCATTCTTTAAACGTTGCACTAATGTGTTATTCCTTTGGAACTTGGCTGAATTATTCACAAGATGATGTAAGAAAAATCACTTTAGCCGGACTTTTACATGATATCGGAAAACTAAAAATACCACCAGATATCATTTCAAAGCCCTCAAAACTTAATACTGTTGAATATACCATTGTAAAACAACATCCAAAACTTGGCTATGAACTTATTAAAGATATTGAATTAGACGAGCATATAAAATTAGCAATTTTAATGCACCATGAACGCTGTGATGGAAGTGGCTATCCACACGGACTCGTTAATTCCCAAATTAACAACATTGCTAAAATTATTTCAATTACTGACGTTTATGATGCCATGACTTCCAACCGTGTTTATCGTGATCCAATTTGTCCATTTGATGTTTTAGAGCGAATCGAACATGATGGATTTGATAAATATGACCCTACATACTTAATGCCCTTTCTACAGCAAGTCGCACAATCGTATATTGGAACTTCTGTTATACTTAATAATTCACTAATTGGTGAAGTTATTATGATAAATAATTCAAATCTCACGAAACCTATTGTGAAAGTAGATGAGAAATTTTATGATTTATCAAAGATGAGCTATTTGAAAATAAAAGAGTTCCTATAAAGAAAAATAAATGTGCGTAGCACATTCTCACACTGTGTGCCTTCAGAAAATGACGAAAGACTTTAGCGCGCCCATACTGGGCGCACATTAAAAATAGCATGTTATTTACCTAAATAGGTAATAACATGCTATCATTTTCTTAATTTAACTTATCTGTTCATAAGATTTGTTTAAATGTTTCTTACCATTTACCTTTGCTCATATGACCAGCAAGTTCTGCCTTAGATCTTTGTTTAATTGTCCAAGCTTCATTCTTAGCTTTTGTAAATACACCTACACAATATGGATCTAAGTTATCTTCAATTCCTGCTTCGCTAAGTGCAGCAATTTCTTCTGCTAAAGCGATTATTTGCATATGGATTGAGTTGGATTTATCTGAACGATAAACCTTATCTGCATCCTCTTTATTCATTTCTTCAAATTTGTCAGGGCCTACGCCACATTTTGGACAAGCATCAGGAGCATTTTCTCCTTCATAAATATAACCACAAACTGTACATCTAAATAATTTCATATTTCATTCCTCCAAATTGTTTAATTAATAAATAAGTAACCTTTTGGATCGTTTCGTAAGATCCTGTATTATAAGTTGAATATGCGCACAAATTATATGTAAAATATCTCTTATTTCGATTATTTATCTATTTGATATGATTATTATAACTCTATTATGTCAATTAGTCAAATTGTATTTACTATTTTTTTTTATAATTTATCTTATAAAATAAGAAAAGCACCCATTTATTTAAACCTTTCATACGCAATCATCATACTATAACCGCATATAAAATATAATAAATGGATGCCTCTAACTTTTTTACAATATTTAATTACCTTAATAATTTTTTATGCTTGTCTTTGAAATTGACTCATATAAAGTTTTTCATAAAAGCCTTTCTTAGCCATTAATTCATCATGAGTACCTTGTTCAATAATTGTTCCATTATTCATAACAAGAATTAAATCTGCATTACGTATTGTTGAAAGACGATGGGCAATAACAAAGCTTGTTCTGCCTTTCATGATGTTCTTCATAGCTGTCTGTAACATCAATTCAAGTCTTGTATCTACTGAACTTGTAGCCTCATCAAGAATTAAGATAGCAGGGTCTGCAAGGAAAGCTCTCGCAATTGTTAAAAGTTGCTTCTCACCAGCAGAAACGTTTGATGATTCTTCATTTAAAATCATATTATAGCCATCTGGTTGCGTTTTAATAAAATGATCTACATTTGCTGTCTTGGCTGCGTTTTCTATTTCTTGCTGCGTTGCATCTTCTTTTCCGTACTTAATGTTTTCGGAAACAGTGCCATTAAATAACCAAGTATCTTGTAAAACCATACCAAAGATAGAACGAAGATCATCTCGTTTCATATCCCTAATATCCACGCCATCTACTTTGATAGCACCACCGTTTACATCATAGAAACGCATTAACAGGTTAATAAGTGTAGTTTTACCTGCACCGGTTGGACCAACAATGGCTACCATTTGACCACTTTTTACATTAACATTAAGATGTTCAATTAACATTTTATCTTTACTGTATCCAAAGGAAACATCTTCAAATGTAACATTTCCCTTTAAATCGTTAATTTTTACTGGCTTAACAACTTCAGGAACTTCTTCCTCTTCTTCTAAGAAATCAAACACTCTTGTAGCTGCTGCCATTGCAGATTGGATTGTAGAAGACAATTGTGTCACTTGCTCCAACGGCTCATTTAACTGCCACATATAACGTATAAAGGCTTGTAAATGTCCAACTGTAATTGCACCTGAAACCGCATACATTGCACCTAAAATCGTTACAGCAACGATAGATAAATACGTAAGCAATGAAATTAACGGTGACATAAGCCCTGAAATAAATTGTGCCTTAAACCCATTCTCGCATAAATTATCATTAATTTTCTTAAACTCTTCAATGGAATCTTCTTGTTTTCCATATAGTTTAATTTCTGTTAAACCAGTATATCTTTCTTGAATATATCCATTCAAATTACCAAGTGCCATCTGTTGATTACGAAACATTGCAGAAGAACGCTTCATGATAAATTTCATAACGAATAAACTACTTGGGATTAATAAAACTGCAATAATCGCCATTACTGGATTAATATAAAACATTAACACAACTGCTAAAGCAATCGATAAGAAAGCAGTTAATATTTTTGATAAACTTTGCTGTAGGGCGTTTGATATTGTATCAATATCATTTGAAATAATACTTAAAATATCACCTACTGTACGTTTATCATAATAGCTAACTGGAAGCTTTGCGATCTTTTTTTGTACATCGTTTCTTAAGTCACGCATTGTGTTTTGTATTGCATCCGTTAGCAAATGTTGTGAAGCATAGTTACAAACAGCATTCCCCGTATAAACTACGAGTAAGATAATTAAAATCTTAATAATGTATGAAAAACTTATCGCTGCTCCTGGAACTTTGTTTGCAATATCAACAACATCATCTTTTAATCTGGTCGTAATTAAACCTTCAATCAAAGGTGCAGCCCCCATGAACCCAGCGTATCCAACTGTAAGAAGAACTGCAAATATAAAAAGCTTTAGGTACGGCTTAATATATGGAATTAATTTTTTCATTGCTCAAGTTCCTCCTTTGTTAATTGTGAATCTGCAATTTGATAGTAAACTTCACAGTTTTTCAATAATTCTTTATGAGTACCAATACCAACAACTTCACCCTCATTTAAAACAACTATTTTATCTGCATTCATAATTGTACTAATTCTTTGAGCTACGATAAACATGATAGAATCCTTGGTCTCTTCTTTTAAAGCAGCACGCAAAGCGGCATCTGTTTTAAAGTCAAGTGCAGAAAAGCTGTCATCAAAGATATAAATTTCTGGTTTACGGATAAGTGCTCTTGCAATGGAAATACGTTGTTTTTGTCCACCAGATACATTTTTAGCACCTTCACTAATGTATTCTTTCAATTTATCCGGTTTATTCATAATAAAATCTTTTGCTTGTGCAACTTCAATTGCATGATCAATTTCTTCTGGTGTCGCATTTGGATTACCAAATTTAAGATTATCTTCAATTGTCCCTTTAAACAAAAATGCTTTTTGAGGAATAAAACCTATTTTTTGGCGAAGAGCTTTTAAATCATAGTCTCTAGTATCCACACCATCTATTTTTATGGAACCACTTGTTACATCATAAAATCTAGGAATTAAGTTAATTAAAGTACTCTTACCACTTCCTGTACTACCGATAAAAGCTACTGTCTCTCCCTTACGGGCTGTAAAAGACACATCCTTTATAATTGGTAGTTCACCGTCTGGATATTGGAATGTAACATGATCAAATTCAACGGTACCAGTAGTTGCTGTTTTTGTCACACCATTTTCAGGATTCTGAACCAATGGTTCCTCATCTAGTAATGCCTGAATACGTTCTGCAGATACCTGCGCTCTTGGATACATTACAAAGACCATGGAAAATAACATAATAGAGAACAACGCATGAAATTGATACTCTAAAAATGCAACTAATTGTCCAACTTGTAACGTTCCCTTATCAATCATTAAACTTGATATCCAAAAAACAGCCATCATAGCAACATGCAATAAGAAGAAAAATGCAGGTTGAGTAATAGACATTATTTTAAATAATTTCTTTGAATTGCTTGCATACATCTCATTCGTCTCTGCAAAACGTTCAGATTCATGCTCACTTTTACGAAAGGCTCTAATAACACGAACCCCTGTTAAATTTTCTCTTGAAATTCTGTTTAATCGGTCCATACCTTTTTGTTGTTTTACAGAAAGAGGATTTGTTAATCTCGCTATGATAAACACACCAGCTATAATAAATGGAAAACTTCCTCCAATAACTAAAGAAAGACTCACACTTGTTTTAATTGTCATAAATACACTAATAACGATCATAACTGGTGTTAAAAGTGCAGTTCTAAACAACATATTTGAAAATAGCATTAACTGGAATGCATCATTTGTTGTTCGTGTAATCATGGAAGATACACCAAATTTATTATATTCTGTATGGGAAAATTTTTGTGATTGGATAAAAACATCATTTCTGATATCACGAATCATATTGGTTGATATTCTTGATGATGCAAATGTAAGTAAAATAGTTCCTGCACCTCCAAGAACGCTGACAATCAGCATAACCCCTCCCATTTTCTTGATATATGCGATATCGCTGTTACCAATACCGTTATCGATCATCCATGCCATAATGGTAGGAATTCCGAGCTGTACAGCTACGAAACTAAAGATACCTAAAACATTTAATAAAATCAGTTTGGGGTATCTTTTCAAATACTTTAACATTAATTTCATAACATTACTCCTTCTTACTATACTGTGCAGAATTGCATATTTTAAGCCCCTTTCCTTGACAGAAAAGGGCTGCTAAAATATTATAAACTATAAGGTAACCTTATAGTCAAGAAAAATAGTATATAAATCGACACATTATTAATATTATTTGTTATTAATATTGTTTGTTATTAATACTAATTTAAAACATTAAATAAATAGAGAGGTAGTTTTTATGTCTAAGAATACAAAAGAATATTTAACAACAGGAGAGTTTGCAAAAATCTGTGGCGTTCCCAAACACCTCTTGTTTCATTATGATCAAATAGGGCTTTTTCAACCGGAACTTATCAAAGAAAACGGATATCGCTATTATTCTTTCCGTCAATATGATACCTTTTCAATTATATCCGCTTTAAAAAGATTAGGAATGCCCTTAAAAGAAATAAAAGAATACATGGATGATAGAAATCCAACGGACCTGGTTGATTTACTAGAGCAGAAAACAAACGAAGTTGAACAAGAAATTAATAAGTTAGAACAAATCAAACGTGAAATAAATGCTTTAAAACATTTAACTACAAAGGCTTTATCCGTGGAATATAATCAAATTATACCCGTCTATCAAAAAGAAGTTAAGGCTCTTCGTAGTTCAATCAAGGATAAGGACAGTGATAATTCATACTCTAATTTTATCGTTGAATTAATTGAGTTTCGTAAAAATAGTAACGCAACGATGATTGACTTTTTAGGGGCATCCCTTACCCTTGATAACATTCGAGAAAAAAGATTCAATAGCTTTTCCTTTTTGTATACAAAAACAGATAATCCAGATAGGGTAGGCACAACATTAGTGCGAAAAGAAGGTTGGTATCTTCAGGTCTATTATAAAGGAAGTTATAGTAATATTAGTAATATGTATGCCAAAATTATTGAGTATGCAGATAAAAATGGTATTAAACTTGGTGATAATGCTTACGAAGAGTATTTGATTTTTGAAATAGGGACAATAAATCGGGATGACTATGTCACTTTGATCTTAGTTGAAATTGATGGTGAACCAAAAATTGAATCTTGACAAGCTCCTTTTTCCTGTTATACTGAAATAGTCGTAAACCCTTATAAATCAAGGGATTTCACAATTAACTATCGTGTGTTCGAGACCTTCCACACGTAAAACAAAACTAAAGGAGAATTGAATATGAAAAAAAGAAATGTAACTTATGTAGTGCAGGCAGCAATGATTGCAGCAATCTACGTTGTTTTAGTATTTGCGTTCCAGCCAATTAGCTTCTCGCAAATCCAATTCCGTATTGCAGAATCATTAACCATCCTACCTTTCTTTACACCAGCCGCAATACCAGGTGTAACAATAGGATGTTTACTTGGCAATCTACTTGGTGGAGCAGATATCCTTGACATTGTGTTTGGTACACTCGCTACACTTATTGGCGCTTTTGGCTCCTATGCACTTAGAAAGCATAAATTTCTTGTTCCACTACCTCCAATCATAGCAAATGCGGTTATCATACCTTGGGTACTACGCTTTGCTTACTTTGAAACTGCCCCAATTCCTTTTATGATGGCAACGGTTGGTTTTGGTCAAGTTATTTCTTGCGGTGTTTTAGGTCTTGCATTACTTTTTGCACTAGACAAATATAAACATATAATTTTTCACACAAGTTCAGCACAATCGTAGGTGGATTGAATATTTTATAATGAAATACATTTCATCTATTTGCTGATATGAAATAAAATAGAAGAAGTATTGGAAAGGCTACCATGATTAAAACGAAAACTATTGGTAAAAGAGAACTTTTTTTATCCTACATTTTACCATTCTCAGCACTATTTGTTATTGTGCAGTATTTTGTATTTTTTGTTTTTTATAGGCACAATATCACATTTATTTGGAACTATGATGGAGTACATCAACATTATCCTGCCCTTTCCTATTATTCTTCCCTGTTAAAAAATCTACTGTCGGGTAAAGGTCTTTCGATGGTAGATTTTTCTATAGGTCAAGGGTTCGATGTAATAACAACACTCAATTACTACGTGATTGGTGATCCACTTACCGTACTTGCTGGAATTTGGGATCCTAATCACTTAGAAACACTTTATGATCTTTTAGTGATTTTGCGATTTTACTTAGCTGGGGTTTCTTTTCTTGCTTTTTGTATCTATAAGAAGAAAGCTCCATTCCCAGCACTACTTGGTGCATTTATTTATGTATTTAGTGGATATTCCTTGTTTGCTGGTTTGAGGCATCCATTCTTTTTAAATCCAATGATTTATTTACCATTGCTATTCATTGGTGTAGAACAACTACTTAAATATAAGCGTTCCATATTTTTTAGCATTATGATAGCAATCAGCGCAATGAGTAACTTTTACTTCTTGTATATGCTATCTGTAATCATTTTTATCTATGCTTTGGTTCGCTTTTATGATTGTTATAAAGAAGAACGTATTAAGAACTTTTTCTTAGTTGTATCAAAGTCAGTTCTTTACTATTTACTTGGAATTTTACTATCTGCCGTTTTATTACTGCCTATGATTTATGCATTTATGAATAACGGTAGAATTGAAGGGGCATCACAAGCTGTTAACCTATTCCTATACCCTATGGAATATTATAAATTGCTTTATCAGAATCTTCTCTCTCTTGGTTTCCAAGCGGGGCATTGGTCTTATATCAGCGTTGGTGTTGTAGGCGCTTTATGTGCATGCGCGGCACTTATGAGAGAAAAGAAAAACCGGACTGTGATAACTTTATTAATCATATCCGTTGTATTTATGTGCATTCCTTTGTTTGGATATTTTATGAATGGTTTTTCCTATGTCGCAAACCGATGGACGTTCGTATTTGCATTTCTTATTGCCTATATCGTTGCCGATTCTTATGAATCGATATTCGAATTATCACGTAAGAAACGATTTATTATATTAGCTATCAGTGCTATATATTGTATTACTACGTTTTTATTTATGAAAAAATACTCTAAGTTACCTGCACTATTTTTAGTAGCAGGTGCTGGTTTTATGGTATTTTCTCATTATTATAAAATAAAGCCATTATATAGAAATCTTATCTTTTTAGTACTCTGCATTGTAAATATTGTATCTAGCAGTTATTTATTTTACAGTGGAAGATTTAATAACTATTCTTCTGCATTTCTTACAAAGGGTACAATAAAGGAATACGAACATAATGATGCTGTGGAATACATTAAATCCATCGATGATAGCTTTTATCGCATCCAAATTGATGATGCTATCAGTCCAAATATTGCAATGCCACTTAACGTAAATGGAACTGGTTTTTATTTTAGTATTTTAAACAGCAATGTTTTTAACTACATGTTTGAATTAGAAAACTCATCTCTTCGATTTGCTTGCCAATATGAAGATAATAATGAACGTGCAGCTATGAATGCACTTTCATCGGTTAAATACTACATAACCAAGAGAACCATCAATATTCCTTTTGGATATAAAGAATTAAAAACCGATCAAGTATTTGAAGATGGCACACGTATTTATATTAATGAATACTATCTGCCACTTGGATTTACCTATAACTCATATATTACTTCAGCAGAATATGAGAAACTGACTGCATTGCAAAAGCAAGAAGCGCTGATGCAATCGGTTGTTCTTGAAGAAGATACCGATGTAGTTCCTAAGAAATCCTTAGAATTTACCTCAAAGGAGCTCCCTGTGACCTTTATATTAGATGAAGGCATGACATTAGAGGGAAATACTTTGCATGTAACCAACCCAAATAGTTTGCTTTATATTAAAACAAAAGGTCGCGTATTTAGTGAAACCTATTTACATCTTGAGAATCTTCAAATCACAGACCCAGATGTAAAAAGAGTAGGCTTAGTGAGTGTTACCAAACGATGGAGAATTAATAAATTCGGACTTCGTACGCCGGAAGATAACAACTATTTTGGCGTATCAAACTATTTAATTAATTTAGGATATAAGTCGAAAGCAATGCGACAAATCAAGTTGTACTTTAAGGAACCTGGAACATATGAATTTGATTCCATTAAGGTTTACGCACAACCTATGAAATACTATATCAATCAAGCTCTTCAATTAAAGGAAACTGTATTAGAAGATGTGGTTGAGTCAACGAATCGAATTTCAGGAAAAGTAAATACAACATCACCAACTATGTTGTACTTATCCATTCCATATAGTAAGGGCTGGAAGGCTACCGTTGATGGTAAACCTGCTAAGCTATTAAAAGCAAATACTATGTATATGGCATTAGAGCTTCCGGCTGGTAATCATGAGATTGTACTAGATTATCAAACCCCTTACTTAAAAGAAGGGCTTATGTTATCAGGGCTTGGAATTATAATCACTCTTTCGCTTGTTTTAACACCTTACGTTAAGAGAAAGATTATAAAAAAAGAAAATGCGTAATTTTTCTTTCACAGGCTAACTATGATGAAGTGACTAACTACCTTGGTGGGTTATATACATCCTTATCGGAGCGTTTTACCACACAGTTTGTTAAAAGAAAAAACCTATGTGTATTCGAACATTTATAAAATGTTAGAATCACATAGGTTATTTTATTTTATAACTCGCAGTTATTTACTGTTCTTGGGAATGGTATAACGTCTCTGATATTGCTCATACCAGTTAAATACATAACACAACGTTCAAATCCAAGACCAAAACCTGCATGTCTTGTAGAACCATATTTTCTTAAATCTAAGTAGAAGCCATAATCTTCTGGATCTAATTTTAACTCTTCCATACGTTTTAATAACTTATCGTAGTCGTCCTCTCTTTGGCTTCCTCCAATGATTTCACCAATTCCAGGTACTAATAAGTCCATAGCTGCTACTGTTTTATTATCCTCATTAAGCTTCATGTAAAATGCCTTAATATCCTTTGGATAATCAGTTACAAATACAGGCTTTTTAAATACTTGTTCTGTTAAGTATCTTTCATGCTCTGTTTGTAAATCACAGCCCCAAGATACTTTGTAATCAAAGTTATCATTGTTCTTTTCTAATATTTCAACTGCTTCTGTATATGTTACATGTCCAAATTCAGAGTTTAAAACATTATTCAAACGTTCTAATAAACCTTTATCTACAAATGAATTGAAGAAATTCATTTCTTCTGGAGCATGCTCTAATACATAAGAAATTACATATTTAATCATGTTCTCAGCTAAAATCATATCGTCTTTAAGATCAGCAAATGCAATTTCAGGCTCAATCATCCAAAATTCTGCTGCATGACGAGTTGTATTGGAGTTTTCTGCACGGAATGTTGGTCCGAATGTATAAATATTACGGAATGCCATTGCATAGGTCTCACCATTTAACTGACCACTTACTGTTAAATTCGTTGGTTTATTAAAGAAGTCTTCGCTAAAATCAATCTTACCCTCTTTTGTTTTAGGAACGTTGTTTAAATCAAGGGTAGTTACCTGGAACATCTCGCCTGCACCTTCAGCATCACTTCCTGTAATTAATGGAGTGTGTACATATACAAAGTCTCTTTGTTGAAAGAATTCATGGATTGCATATGCAATTAAAGAACGTACACGAAATACCGCTTGGAAAGTATTTGTTCTAGGTCTTAAATGTGCAATTGTTCTTAAATATTCTAAGGTATGTCTCTTTTTCTGTAATGGATAATCAGATGTAGATGCACCTTCCACTAGAATCTCTGTTGCTTGAATTTCAAATGGTTGTTTTGCATTTGGCGTAGCCACAAGTTCACCAGTTACGATGATTGCAGATCCAACGTTTAATTTTGAGATTTCAGCAAAGTTATCTAACTTATCTGAATATACTACCTGTAATGTTTCAAAAAAGCTACCATCGTTTACAACAATAAAACCGAAAGTCTTTGAATCTCTTACGCTTCTTACCCATCCACCAATGGTAACTTTTGTTCCAATGTACTGCTCTTTGTTACGGAACAATTCTCTAACTGTTAATAGCTCCATGTTCATACTCCTATTCCTTTAGCCTATTTCATATCATAATTACTCATATCTGATATATTTCACATCTTACTTACGCAGATTGTCTTATATTTACGATGCAAAAAACACACCTTTTCTCAGATATTAAAAAACAACTTCTGAGAAACTATATATAGGAACCAAAAGACGTTCCTATAATCAGATTTATTATAAGCTCTTACTACGTTATTCTCGTCTATTATACCACAATCATGCATGATTACAACTATTTCGTTACAAAACAAGCACCGTTTAACCAGTAAAACACAGCATTTTTAAATTATAGTCAAGGTTTTACTGTTAGTTTTAACTTATGAACGTATGTCTTACCACCTTGTTTTACTGTAGTTGTAATTACACATGTCCCTTTACCCACTGCAACGATCTTTCCCTTACTATTCACTTTTGCAACATTACTTTTACTTGAATAATAAGTAACTTTAGCCGTACTAGATAACTTTTTTATAACTTGTGTATATGATTGCTTGAACGATAAGGTTTTATTCGACGCATAAAATAAAGGTTTTGTTAAGTCCTTTAAAAAACTCTCACTAAAACGTTGTGATTGAATGATCAGCTTTTCATCTTTTGCACTTGATTCACTATAATCATCCTTTGACAATGTTTTTAATGTAAAATTAAATCCACCATTATTTAAGTTTCCATTTGCTTTATGGTCTTTACTTCCCGCTACACTATTTGCTCCGACTAAAAAATATTCATGACTTAAATTTTTACCGTCTTTGTAATCACTGGTACCATTTAGTAATGGATCGTCAAACGTTACATCCACTAAATACCACTTTCCATTGTCCATCTGAACATAATTCCACATATGGGTATCACTTGTTACCAATTGATTTGGAACACCGATTTTCTCACAAGCCATTTTAAATGCCTTTGCATACCCTTCACAAACACTAAGTTGATTAATGAGTGCCCCAGAAGCCGAATGAATTTTTTTCTCCTTTTGGGAAGTATCATATGTTACATTTTTTACTAAATAATCATGAATATACTTAAGCCTTTCATATCTTGTTACATATTCCTTTGGCATTT
Organism: Clostridium sp. Marseille-P299; assembly: GCF_900078195.1. NCBI lineage: Bacteria > Bacillati > Bacillota > Clostridia > Eubacteriales > Clostridiaceae > Clostridium > Clostridium sp. Marseille-P299. The sequence continues at coordinate 398,011 of NZ_FJVE01000004.1, forward strand.
CATCTAGCATCTTATTTAGAATATCATCTATTTTATTTAATTCCTTGGATACCAAATCTGCGCTTTTATATTCATCCTTTATGACAGGATAAAACACTAACTTAGTCGCAACGCCATTGACATAATTAATTTTAAAATGGCTGGCGTTCTTGCCTCCAAGCTTTAACCACTGATAATCTGGGAAATCATAAAACATTGCATTTAGTGCATTGTTTAAAGATTCACTGATTGTCTTTTGATTTCTTCCTTTTAGTGATATTGTAAACTCTTTTTCTGTTGGAGCCTTCAATCTTTTAAGTAGCGTCAAATAATAATATTGGCTATCCTCATCTAATTGGCTACCAAACAAATACGTTTTATTATGAAATATATAATCAAACTTTGTCTGCTCTTTCGCTTTTACTGATAAAGCATTCAAAGAGAATACACTAGCGCTCATGCAAATTATTAAGATTACTAGTATCACGGCTTTATAACTCTTTTGTATAACTCTCATCACATACCCCTTTTTTGTTTTTTATTTATTTTACCCTACATGAATATAATATCCTAATTTTACCATCTTTTATTCTCCTAGTAAACCACGACAATAGTTCCATTTTTAGTACTATAAATAAAACTTTTAATTCTTGTTTTGCGAAATCTAAAATGGTATAATTTGTATATATTGTTAAATTTTTAGCATTCATAGGGAGGTAGCTTATGATAATTACTATTTGCATTGGTAGCTCCTGTCATTTAAAGGGGTCCAGAGAAATTGTTACAAAGCTAAATCAACTGATTTCTGAGAATAATTTAGGAAAAGAAATTGAGTTAGTTGGTTCCTTTTGCATTGGAGAATGTATGAAAGGTGTATGTGTAAAAATCGAGGAAGAACTTTTCTCATTATCTCCAGAAAAAACAGATCATTTTTTCAGAAATGAGGTATTAAGGAGGCTTACTTAATGGATGTGATTGGTTTTAAAGAAGCAAAGTGTAAAAATTGTTATAAATGTGTACGCAACTGTGATGTAAAAGCCATTACCGTGAAAGATTCACAAGCTTATATCATGAATGATAAATGTATACTATGCGGTCATTGCCTAGAAGTATGTCCTCAGAATGCTAAAACACTAATTAGCGATTTAGACCGTGTAAAACAATACTTATTCGATGGATACAAAACGATAGTCTCCCTTGCTCCAGCATATCTTGGAGTAATTAAGTATAAAACCCCAGGACAGGTCATTCGTGCCCTTTTAGATTTAGGGTTCACTGCTGTCCATGAAACTGCAGAGGGGGCAGCGTATGTTACTAGAGACTACATACGCTTACTTAAGGAAGGTAAGATGGAAAATATCATTACCACTAGTTGCCCAAGTGTGAATGATTTGATCGAAATCTATTATCCAAGCCTTACAAAATTTATGGCTCCTGTTGTCTCTCCTATGATAGCACATGGTATGTTACTTCGTAAGCAATACGGTGAGGATGCTAAGATTGTGTTCCTAGGTCCATGCATTTCAAAAAAAAGAGAAGCAGAATGCGATGAGCGAACAAAGGGATATATCGATGCTGTTATTAACTTTAAAGAATTTGAAGAATGGTTAGATGAAGAAAATATCTGCCTTACCGGACTAAACGATGAAGTACCAAACAATCCAAATCCAGAAGTAAATCGCTTATACCCAATAAGCAGCGGCGTATTATCCTCTGTCCTTACAACCAATGACACAACAAATAAATACCGAAAGTTCTATGTTCATGGAATAAAGAATTGCATTGATTTATTTCAAAGTATGGAAAAGGGAGAAGTTAGCGGATGTTTTATCGAGGCTAATATTTGTAACGGTGGTTGTATTAAAGGACCAGCAATTGATCGTGATTGTATCTCTAGATTTAAAGTTAAATTGGACATGGAAGAAAAGGTACAAAGACAACCCGTGAATGATGATATATTTTTCAAAGATAATTCTATCCCATTATTTAAACATTTCTTTGACCATTCACCCAAAGATCCTCTGCCAAGCGAAGCGCAAATATCCTCTATCTTACGTAAAATAGGAAAAACAAAAACTGAGGATTTCCTAAATTGCGGAGCTTGTGGTTACGCAACGTGTAGAGACAAAGCAATTGCAGTGTATCAGGGGAAGGCTGAGCTAAATATGTGTATTCCTTATATGCATGAAAAAGCTCAATCCATGTCGAATATTGTTTTAGATAATACTCCTAACATTATCATCATCGTAGATGCGGAAATGCGAATATTGGAGTTTTCTAAGGCAGCTGAGAAACATTTTAACACCTCTAGAAATAAAGCAAAAAACATGTATTTATATGAGTTTATTGATCATACCGACTTTCAAGCAGTACTGGATACTCACACAGATATTTTAGGAAAGAAGGTTACCTACGAAGAGAGTAACTTTTACACACTACAAACCATTGTATATATGGAGGAGCTTAACTGTGTACTGGGAATCTTTCAAGATATCTCTTATGAAGAAGAGCAAATTAAACAAGCCTACAAAGTTAAGATGGAGACAATTGAAATGGCACAAAGGGTTATTGATAAACAAATGCTTGTTGCACAAGAAATTGCAGGCCTATTAGGAGAAACAACAGCAGAAACAAAAGTTACATTGACTAAACTAAGAGATACCATCTTAAACGACGGACGTACGGATCAGTAATAGGAGGAAGGCTTAATGAATGTTACTATTGATGTCTCCTACAAGAGTTTAAATAAGCATAACGAAGAGCTATGTGGGGATAAAGTTGAAATTCTAAAAACAAAAGATTCAAACATAATTATTTTAGCTGATGGTATGGGTAGCGGTGTAAAGGCAAACATTTTAGCTACCCTAACCTCTAAAATTCTTGGAACTATGTTTTTAAACGGTGCCAAACTCGAAGAATGTGTGCAGACCATTGTAAAAACTTTACCAGTTTGTAAAGTACGGCAAGTTGCTTATTCTACCTTTAGTATTTTGCAAATTTTTCATAACGGCGAAGCCTATCTTGTGGAGTTTGATAATCCAGCATGTGTATTTATTCGTGATAAGAAGTTGCATAACATTCCTTACAATGAGCGTATTATTGAAGGTAAAAAAATTCGTGAATACCGCTTCCAAGTAAAAATGAATGATTGTTTCATTTTAATGAGCGATGGCGTTATTCATGCTGGAGTAGGAAAAGCCCTTAATTTTGGATGGACGTGGGATAATATGGCCAAGTATTCCGTGGATGCAACCAATGCAACCTTATCTGCCTCCCGTTTAGTATCTATTTTGTCAAAAGCTTGTGATGACCTTTATATGCACTCACCTGGTGATGATACAACCATTGCTGTAGCAAGAGTCACTGATTCAAAAGTTGTTCATTTATTTACTGGTCCCCCACTGGATAAGCAGGACGATGAAAAGGCAGTTAAGGCTTTCCTATCTGGTAGCGCCACACGTATTATAAGCGGTGGGACCTCGGCTAACATCGTATCTAGGATTACTGGTCATCCAATTAATACTTCGTTAAATTATACGGATATGGACTTACCTCCTATTGCTAGTATTGAAGGGATTGACTTAGTCACAGAAGGTGTATTGACATTAACAAGAACACTTCAATTATTAAAGCACTATGTAGATGGGGCAATTGATGAACACTTCTTCTTAGAGCTTGATAAAGATAATGGAGGTTCTTTAATTGCTAAAAAAATCATTGAGAGTTGTACCGAACTTCATATGTTTGTTGGACGAACAATTAATGAAGCACATCAAAATCCAAATCTACCTTTTGATTTAAGCATACGAATGAACTTAGTAACCCAAATCGCTGAAGCAGTAAAGAAAATGGGTAAAACTGTTTTTATCACTTATTTTTAAATTCTTTGTCTATTTATATTTTTTTATGGTATAATAGTACCGAATATCTATTGACTTGGATTATCCTTTCGATAATACTAGGGGCATTTAAAGATAGTTAGATTATACTATTTTAACAGTTCCTAATAATTGTCGGTATTATAGGTTATGCTTGTGTAAGTCGTTCCCCAACACTTCTATGCTAACCTTTAATATAAATATATATGGCTCTCAAATATCACAAATGATGTGATTACCGCCAAGAAAGGTAAGGATTTTTATGTTACAAGTAAACAATGATATCGGTACCATCAAACACGAAGTTCTATATGAGGTTGCAAAACTTGCATTTAACAAAGAACTTGAAGAAAAACAAGAGGCTCTTCCTTATGAAATGATACAAGGTCCACATGCCAATTTTAGATGTTGTATCTATAAGGAAAGAGAAATTATTCGCCAGCGAATTCGCCTTGCACAAGGCTTATCACCGGTATATAAGGAAAACAAGAATATTGTACAAGTAATTCCTTCTGCATGTGAAGAATGTCCAATTACTCGTTTTACTGTAACCGACAACTGCCAAAAATGTATGGGTAAGTATTGTCAAAATTCATGTAATTTTGGTGCTATTTCAATGTTACGTGATCGTGCACATATTGACCCTACAAAATGTAAAGAATGCTCTAAGTGTGCACAGGCATGTCCATACAATGCAATTGCAGATTTAGTTCGTCCATGTAAAAGGAGCTGCCCAGTAGATGCGATTTCCATGGATGAAAACGGCATTGTTATTATTGATGAAGAGAAATGTATTAATTGTGGTAATTGCATCAGAAATTGTCCTTTCGGTGCAATATCCGATCGCTCCTTCATGGTAGATGTTATTAATTTATTACTCTCTGATGTTCCTGTATATGCAATGGTCGCACCTGCGATTGAAGGCCAATTTGGTCCAACAGCAACAACTGGTGTAATAGCCGAAGCACTGAAAGAACTTGGTTTTGATGGAATGTATGAAGTAGCAATGGGTGCAGACTTTACCGCTGCCTCAGAAGCAGAAGAATGGGCAGAGGCTTATAAAGAAGGTAAGAAAAAAACTACCTCTTGCTGTCCAGCATTTGTTAATATGATTAAGAAACATTTCCCTACCTTAGTAGATAATATTTCTACAACTATTTCTCCAATGCATGCTACAGCTAAAATAGTAAAAGCAATGCATCCAGATGCAGTTACTGTTTTCATTGGACCATGTATTGCAAAAAAAGGCGAGGTCATTGACAACGCTGGAGAAGGTAGCGCTGATTATGCATTAACATTTGACGAACTTTATGCAATGTTCCGAGCTAAAAATGTTGAGCTAAAATCCGAAAGCGAAGAATTGCAACAAGGTAGTATTTATGCAAAGAACTTTGCCGTTGCTGGTGGTGTTACTGCTTCCGTTATCCGTGCATTACAAGAAAAAAATGTTGATGCAAATATCACTGTGAAAGGCTGTAACGGTGCAATTGAATGTAAAAAAGCTTTAATGATGATGAAAGTTGGTAAATTACCAGAAGACTTCATGGAAGGCATGTCCTGTGTAGGTGGCTGTGTAAATGGCCCTGGTAGTGTATTAACAGGAAGAATTGCTGCCGCAAATCGCCAAAAATTATTAAGTACCGTAGATGATAGAAATATCTATGATACCGTAAATACTTACAGTAAATATGATATACATATGCATCATGAGTAATTATTAGTTTATCATTGTAAACATACGATTCTTTAAAAATAAAGGAGAAACTTATGCATTAATTTGCTTAAGTTTCTCCTTTATTTTTATTCATTACATCTCTTATTTGTAAATACTTACTAATACTTATTATTTGCCAACAAATCAATGTGATACTATATTGTTATCTTTTTATCAATGTTTTGTAAATAAATTATCTAATATTTTACATTTATTAATTGAATTTTTACTCAGCTATACACAATGACGATTTTTCGACATTTTATCCAAATAAATTATTACTTTTTATATATAATCCATCTTACATTTACTTGTATTTATTTCCATTTCGTGGTAGCATAAGGTATCGTTGATAAAAATATATCAATCTTTGTGATTTCGACAATTTTTTTCTGGAGAAAGGAGTTACTTATGCTGGGGCAAGAAGAAATGAAAAAAATCGATAGCATCTTGCAATCACATGACTACAACAAATCTCATGTCATAGCGGTTATGCAAGAAGTTCAAAAGGAATACAGATACCTCCCGGAAGAAGTACTTATCTACATCGCTGGCGCACTTAAAATAAGTGAAGCTAAGGTTTATGGTGTGGCGACATTTTATGAGAATTTTTCATTAGAACCAAAAGGAAAGTATGTAATTAAGGTTTGTGACGGTACTGCCTGTCATGTTAGAAAGTCCATTCCTATTTTAGAGGAATTCCGCAAGGAATTGGGACTTTCAGAAAAAAAGCCAACTACAGATGATATGTTATTTACAGTTGAAACAGTTTCTTGTCTAGGTGCATGTGGTCTTGCTCCTGTTTGTACCGTGAACGACATGGTGCATGCTGCAATGACCCCAGAAAAAGCAAAAGCTTTAATCAACCAATTAAAGAAGGAGGAAGAAAATGAAAATTAATTCTAGAAAAGACTTAGAACTCCTTCAAAAAAAATATAAAACCTCCTTAGAGAGCCAATACAAACAAATTCTTATTTGCGCTGGTACTGGATGCGTTGCTGGTGGCTCCTTACAGATTTATGATCGATTAAAAGAACTCATGGAGGAAAAAGGGATTGAATGCTCCGTAATTCTTGAAAAAGAACCTCACGAAACAGTAGGTCTTAAGAAAAGTGGTTGCCATGGCTTTTGTGAAATGGGGCCATTATTACGTATTGATCCAATGGGATTACTTTATATCAAAGTAAAGGTGGAAGATTGTGAAGATATCATTGAAAAAAGTATTTTAAATGATGAAGCAGTAGAACGTTTATTATATAAGGACAATGACGGGAAGACTTACGAAAAACAAGAAGAAATTCCGTTTTACAGACAGCAGACTCGTGTTGCATTGGAACACTGTGGCCATATTAACGCGGAATCAATTGAAGAGTACTTTGCGGTTGGTGGTTATTCGGCAGTAGCAAAAGCTTTATTTGATATGACTTCTGAAGAAATTGTAAATGAAATCTCTGAGTCTAGCCTTCGTGGTAGGGGTGGTGGAGGCTTTCCAACCGGTAGAAAATGGTCCCAAGTACTTCGCCAAACTGAAGAAACCAAATACGTTGTTTGTAACGGTGATGAAGGTGATCCCGGTGCATTTATGGACCGTAGTATGATGGAGGGTGATCCTCACCGTATGATCGAAGGTATGATAATTGCAGGGATTGCAACCAATGCCCATCATGGATACATCTATGTTCGTGCAGAGTATCCTCTTGCTATTGATCGTTTGCAAAGAGCAATTGCTTCCGCTACTAGCTATGGATTACTTGGTGAGAATATATTAAATTCTGGTTTTAGCTTTGACCTTAAAATTAGCCAAGGTGCTGGTGCATTCGTATGTGGAGAAGGCTCTGCTTTAACTGCTTCTATTGAAGGTAATCGTGGAATGCCAAGAGTAAAACCTCCTAGAACTGTTGAAAAAGGGCTCTTTGAAAAACCAACTGTTTTAAACAATGTTGAAACCTTTTGTAATGTCCCACAGATTATTTTAAATGGCGCTACCTGGTATAAATCCTATGGGCCACCGAAAAATCATGGAACAAAAGCGTTTGCATTAACAGGTAATGTAAATAATACGGGGCTTATTGAAGTTCCTATGGGAACTACCTTAAGAGAGGTAATCTTTGATATCGGTGGTGGTGTAAAAGGCGGAGAATTTAAAGCAGTTCAAATTGGAGGACCTTCTGGCGGTTGCTTATGCATTAATCCAAGTGAAGATCATTTAGATATGCCTCTTGATTTTGACTCTCTTAAAAAAGTTGGCGCTATGATAGGCTCTGGCGGACTTGTAGTCATGAATGACAAGAGCTGTATGGTTGAAGTTGCTAGATTCTTTATGAACTTTACCCAGAACGAATCTTGTGGTAAATGTGTTCCTTGCCGTGAAGGTACGAAGCGTATGCTTGAATTATTAACTGATATTGTAGAAGGTAGAGGTACCTTAGAACATATTGATATGTTAGAGGAACTTGCAGAAACCATTTCAGCAACTGCACTCTGTGGTCTAGGTAAAACAGCTGCTTCTCCTGTTGTAAGTACTTTAAAATATTTTAGAGATGAATATATTGCACATGTGGTTGATAAGAAGTGTCCAGCAGGACAATGTAAAGCATTGATCTCTCTTAAGATTAAGGAAGACCTATGTAAGGGCTGTACAAAATGTGCCCGAATTTGCCCAGTCGGAGCCATTCGTGGGGAGTTAAAGAAAGCACATACAATAGATATCGCTACTTGCATCAAATGTGGTGCTTGTTTAGAGAGTTGTAAATTCAAAGCAATTGTTGAGGTTTAGCAGAGAGGAGGATTTTTATGTCAAAATATATGATGATTGATGGCAACAGAGTTGAATTTGACACTGAGCCAAATATATTAACATTAGTTCGTAAAGCAGGAATTGATCTTCCTACATTCTGCTACTATTCCGATTTATCCATCTATGGTGCTTGTAGAATGTGCGTCGTTGAAGATGAATGGGGTGATATTATCGCTTCTTGCTCTACTCCACCAAAAGATAAGATGGAAGTAAAAACAAATACTCCAAAGCTTCATCAACATCGCAAAATGATACTTGAATTATTACTTGCTGCACATTGTAGGGATTGTACAGTATGTGATAAAAATGGTAAATGTCGTCTTCAAGAACTGGCACATCGATTCGGTTTACAAACGGTTCGTTTTAAGAACACCACAGAGGAGATGGAACTTGATACTTCATCCACCTCCATTATCAGAGATCCTGGCAAGTGCATTCTTTGCGGTGACTGCGTAAGAATGTGCAATGAAGTGCAAAATGTTGGTGCCATTGACTTTGCACATCGTGGTGCCAAAATGATAGTAAGCCCAGCCTTTAATAGAAAAATAGCAGATACCAATTGCGTAAACTGCGGCCAATGCGCTGCTGTCTGTCCAACAGGCGCAATTACTGTAAAAAGCGATTTAAAAGCTGTTTGGAAAGCAATTTATAATCCTAAGAAACGAGTGGTTGTCCAAATAGCACCTGCAGTACGTGTGGCATTGGGTGAAGAGTTTGGGTTACATGCAGGTGAAGACGTTATTGGTAAAATTGTTGCAGCACTACGTAGACTCGGTTTTGATGCCATATTTGACACCTCTATTGGAGCTGATTTAACAATTATGGAGGAAGCAAAAGAATTACTAGCAAAATTAGAACAAGGTGAGAGTGAATACCCACTCTTTACATCTTGTTGTCCTGGATGGATAAGTTATGCGGAAACAAAACATCCAGAACTTCTTTCCTCTATTTCAACATGCAAATCACCAATGCAGATGTTTGGTGCAGTCATTAAAGAACATTTTAAAGGATTAGATGAAGCCGAAGGTCTAGAAACTATCTCTGTAGCTGTAATGCCATGTACTGCGAAGAAGTATGAAGCTTCAAGAGACGAATTTAAACGAAATGGTATTCCTGACGTTGACTATGTACTAACTACAACAGAAGTTGTTAAAATGATTAAAGAAATTGGTATTCAGTTTAATGAATTAGATCCTGAAGCCCCTGATATGCCATTTTCTTTATATTCTGGCGCAGGTGTTATCTTTGGTGTTACCGGCGGTGTTACCGAAGCTGCCATTCGCCGAGTTGTTGCTGATAAAAGCCCAAAAGCTTTAAAAGATATTGAGTTTTTAGGATTCCGGGGCATGGAGGGCGTTAAGGTCTGTGAACTTGCCATGGAGGATAAAACCTTACGAATTGCCGTTGTAAGTGGACTTGCAAACGCTGAGGCATTAATAGAAAAAATACTATCAAGAGAAGAACACTTTGACTTTGTAGAAGTAATGGCATGTCCTGGAGGCTGCATTGCTGGTGCCGGCCAACCATTTAGTCATAAGCCAGAAAAAGAAGAACGAGCAAAAGGTATGTACCGCGCAGACAAGGTTAGCCAAATTAAACGTAGTGAAGAAAATCCTATGATGATGTCTCTTTATAACGGGCTATTAAAACATCGTACTCACGAATTATTGCATGTCCATTACAAAAAATAAATATTTTATTAGAGTACTTGTAACAAAAGAGAGAAGGAATGTTACATCCTAGTAAATTATATGTGTAATCAGTTTTTAAGAAAGTGGGGTTACTTATGCAAATAAAAGTGTGTATTGGTAGTGCATGCCATATTAAAGGTTCCTATAACGTTATTACGACCTTACAACAGTTGATTGAAGAAGATGAAAAAGGTACAAATATTGAACTTAAATCTGTTTTTTGCTTAGGAAATTGCAAGAATGGTGTTTCTATTCAAATTGATGAGGATCCAACGATTTATGGGGTATTACCAAAAGACGTGAAGCAATTTTACAATGAAATCGTAATTCCAAAATTAAGTTAAGAAAAAGGACTTTTGTAAATGTACTCCGTAATTGGAAGATTAATTTACAAAAGTCCTTATTTTAAGTTTTTTAATTTCATTCTGTATTTTCTTTCTATACTTTTATTTTCTTGTTCTTTTAATTTTCATCCTCTAAATTTCCGTCATTTTGATTTCTATTCTTTTAAGTTCCACTCTATCAATTTTCTTTCTCTTAACCTTCTCTTTTAAGTCTATATTCCTCTAATTTTCATACCCTGCCATTAGATTTTTTATAAACTCATAACATTTCGGTGTATTTTTTCGAACCATTTCTCTGTATGTATAATACTGTTGGACACTCTCCGCAAAAAATTCTCTAGAATCATTAGTAAAATACTCAGCATAACCGGATTTTGCTCTTTCCTCATTATAAATAGCTATCCACTCATCGCTAAATGAAATATAATTATTCAAGCAATCAAGAGCATGTGCAAATTCATGAATCACAGCACTTGCAATATATCCCTCATTATTTAAAACATAAATACGCTTCTTTGAATATATGGTCAAACCAATCGTATTTTTCGTTTTCGATTGATACGTATCTTCGATATTTCTAGTTGTTACAATAAACTTCCATCCTTTATCGGTTAACTCTTCTATCAATGCCTTCGGCAGTTTAGCAATATAATTAACTGCTATATCCGCGTAGGATTCATGAGCACCATCTTCCAACCATACTGTAACTACGTCGTAAACTTTATTTCTTTCGGGAATTTCAAATACATCAATTCCTCCAAAACTTGCGATACGCTTGTTTAATTCACGAATATAAGTGTCTTTTTCAACCATCGAAACGGAGCTACTCTTTGCCATGACTTCATATTTTTTAATAACCTTTTCTGAAAGCAAATTACTTGCATTAAGAGTTTCAACTTCCTCTTTTAAATCATTAACTTCTTTTAAAAGTGCTTCATTATCTTTTCTTGCTAACTCATTTTCCTTTGTAAGCTTTTTGATTTGGTTTTGGTAATCAAAATTCTCAACTCTAATATTACCAATTTCATCTTGTAATAAATCTGCTGATTGACTCATAACAGTAATTTGCTGATTATGACTCATCTTCATACTTGTAAAAAATAAAATTGTAACTATATTACTGCAAAACAATATAGTAATAAGCACAATTAAAAGCTTGCGGCTTTTCATAGTAATACCTCCAAAAATAAATGTATTATCTTTCGTTTTCTTCTAACCTTCATTCATACGAGAATTTCCACTATTAAACTAAAATTGTACATTTATTCTTATAATTTGGTATCCTTTCTTAATTTTCATAAGCTCTTATTATACATTTTTTCATTGCTAGTATAGATTGATATATTATATAATTATACCATAATTTTATCAATTCAAAAAGAGTAAACACGGAAAAAGAGACTATCACAGCCCTTTTTATATTAATCCTAGGTTGTAATAGTCACTTTTGTTCCTTACTAATTCTTTATCCTTAAAATTCTTTATACATTTCTTTTTTAGCACCACAAACTGGACATTTATCAGGAGCTTCATCAAGAATAGTATGTCCACAAATTGGACAGATGTGTACGGATTCTAATTCAATATCTTTACCTTCTTTTGCACATTCCTGAGCTTTCGCAAATAAATCTGCATGAATTTTTTCAGCTTCTAATGCAAAATGGAAAGAACGCTGAGCACCTTTTTCATCTTGGAATTCAGCTGCATTTAAATACACTGGATACATTTGCTCAACTTCATGTAACTCACCATTGATTGCACCTTGAAGGTTGTCCACTGTTTTGCCAACTCCAAACACACCGCCTGCTGTTACAGTTGCATCTGTAGTCTCTCCTGCAATTTCATTAAAATGGTTATTCGCATGTACTTGCTCTGCATAAGCAATTGCTACAAAAAGCTTTGCTATGTTTTTAAATCCTTCTTTTTCAGCTATTTTAGCCCAAGATAAATATCTCATATGAGCTAAGCTTTCTCCGCCGTAAGCTGAGTGTAAAAAGTCACTTGTCATTGCATTTTTAACTGCCATAATAATCCTCCTAAACTCGAGAAATAAGTTAACATTATTAGAATAAGATTCATATAACGTTAACTACACTTCTTCTCTTTATTATATTTAATAAAGTCCAGTGAAAGTGTAAACTACACTTTCACAAGAACAATATTACAAATTAAATATTATTAAAAATATTGACTTATTATTTTAAATTAATACATCAAATACTTTATACAAACTCATTAATTAGTTGTTTTACAATAGAATTATCTATTTTTCTATCCACAAGAGGTTCTCTACCTGCCAACACCTTGTTCTTTTCATGAAATGACAGTTTTTCCTCTTGATAAAGTACACCAATTGGAATTCTATCATCAAATTCCATTGCACGTCTCATAGCTTCTAATTTATTTGTAGGATCATAATCTTCCTCTATATGGTACACTCTATTTTTATAATATGAAAACGTGTTAACCTTATTAAAACTAACACAAGGCTGTAGTATATCTACAATTGCATATCCTCTATAGTTAATTGCCTGTTTCATAATTTCAGTCAAATGTTCTCTATCACCACTAAAAGCTCTTGCAACAAATCCTGCTCCTGCAGTAATCGCCATTAGTACTGGATTTAATGGAGTATTAATACTACCACTTACCTGTACACCAGTAATCTGTCCTTCGGCAGAAGTAGGTGATGCTTGCCCTTTTGTTAAACCGTAAATCTGGTTGTCATGGACAAAGTGTGTAATATCTACATTTCGTCGAATGTTATGAATAAAATGATTTCCACCTTCTCCATAAGAATCACCATCTCCTGTATCAACAATTACAGTCAACTTATCATTCGCTATTTTAGCTGCAACTGCTGCTGGTAAGGATCTACCATGTAAACCGCAAAAACTATTCGCACTTATATATTGAGGGGTTTTTGCTGCCTGACCAATTCCTCCAACCATTAGAACTTCATGAGGATCTTTTCCTAATTCTTCAAGTGCTGTCTTAAGACTTTGTAGAATACCAAAATTACCACATCCAGGGCACCAAGCTGTTTCAAATGTTTTAAATTCACCCATATTACTTCTGACCTCCCTTCTGTACTCTTTCTACGATTTCTTCTCCAGAAATCTGTCTTCCGTCGTATTTTAAAATGCTTTCCGTGCATACAATTCCTGTTTGCTCACGAATTAAATCTTTTAATTGACCAGTTGCATTCTGCTCAACATTAATAATTCGGGTTGCTTGTTTTGCCTTTTGTGTTAATAGCTTTGTAGGTAGTGGGTAAACATCACCAAAGGATAACGCACCATACTTTCCAGGCTCCGCTTCATTTAATACCTTAATTGCTTCTGCAATCGGACCATAGGTAGAACCCCATCCAAGTAGTAATGTTTCGCAGTTCTCATCTCCGAAAAATTCTGGCTCAATTAACTCATCTTTTAATAGGTCTAGTTTTTTCATACGTTTATCCATCATCTGAATACGTACTTCACTAGATTCTGTAATAAAGCCTCTCTCATCATGTTCATCACTATCTGCTGAAACAAAGTTCTTTGATTTACCAGGGATTAATCTAGGTGAAATTCCACTTTCGGTTAATTTATATCTTAAGTATTCGCCTTCTTTATATTCTGCATTTGAAGGTTCTGCCACCTCAATATTCGAAATATCAAATGGTTCCACAGTCGCTGTAGAATCACCTAAGTACTGATCACTTAAAATAATAACTGGCATCTGATACTTCTCCGCAATATGAAATGCACGAATCGTTTGATAAAATGCATCTTTATGATTTCTTAAAGCAATTACCATTCTAGGGAATTCACCTTGGGATGCTGAGATAACGAATTTTAAATCACTTTGCTCTGTTCTAGTAGGAAGTCCTGTTGCTGGACCTGGACGTTGAACATCTACGGCAACCAACGGAATTTCTGCAATTGCAGATAACCCTAATGCCTCGACTTTTAAACAAAAGCCTCCACCAGAGGTTCCTGTCATTGCTCGTGCACCTGCAAAAGACGCTCCAATTGCCATATTAATTGCTGCAATTTCATCTTCTGCCTGTTCCACAACAAAGTCTGCCTTTTCACTTTTTGATGCTAAATATTCCATAATTGCTGTTGATGGGGACATTGGATATGCTGAATAGAATTTTAGACCTGCTGCTATAGCTCCTAGAGCTAAAGATTCACTACCTGATAAAACCATCCAATCACTGAATTTACCTTCTGTAAGGGAAAACTTTGTTTCCACACTATCAAAACCAAGTTTTACTGCCTTTATATTCATATCTATATAAGCTTCTTTAACTAATGACTTCATTGTTTCTTCTACATGGTCCATACCAATACCAAAAAGTTTTAATATGGCACCAATTGCAATACTTCCAGAAACACGTATATTACCAAGTTCTTTTGCCATACCATCCATATTAAGCTTAATTGCTTTTGGGTCGGTTGTATTTAATTTTGAATCGCATAAAATAAATCCATCTTTTGTTAGTTCATTTTTATGTAATTCTACAGTATCATCATCTAAAGCTATAATACCGTCTATTTTATTACTATGTGATGTTATTTCTTCACTTCCAAAACGAATCAGCGAGAAATTATGTCCTCCTCTTACTCGAGACATAAAGTCTCTAACTGTGAATACATAATAACCTGCTTTTTTTAATAAAATTTCTAGATTTGCAACCGTTGTATCAATTCCTTGTCCGGCTGCTCCTCCAACTAAAATATTATACATCTGGCACCTCCTTAAATATCTGTTTTTTTATATTATAATATACTTGTTGATTAAAAACAACCTCGAATTTAAATTGTTGTTAAAAATCTTGTTATATTTTCTGAATTTTATTATCATTTTTCAGATAATAGCATATTATTGTGTAATGTTTTGATGTTATTTAATTGCTATTGATAATTTTTGTCGTTTTATTCAATTGTTTATACAATATTAATTTTAAATATTTTTTCATATAATTGTGAGTTTTTAGTGTAATTTTCTTATTTTTTACTGTAAATAGAAATTCTCATTCTTATGGCACTTTCCTTCTTTTTGCTTTGTGCAAATCGTGATCATAATTTTAAAAAAGCTTTTGACATCTTAATTTTATAAAATAAAAAAGCTTTTAATACCCGAATCTTATAAAATAAAAAAGCTTTTGACACCCGAATCTTATAAATTAATCAGGACCACCGGCTTAGCCGGTGGTTTATTCTTATTGCTATACAAAAAAATCGTAAAAGAAATTTGTAAATCACAATTTCTTTTACGATTAAATTAAAACGTATATTTTCGCCTATCATAGTTTTTTAAATTAATACAACCTTACACATCCTCGCATCTAAGCATGCGATATCCCACACCTACATGTGTTTGAATATATTTTGGTGTTGATGTATCTACCTCAATCTTTTTACGCAAAGTAGCCATAAAAACACGTAGCGAAGGAATATCACTATCCAGACTGGTTCCCCAAACCTCTTTTAATATAAATTTGTGGGTCAATACTTTTCCTATATTTCTTGCCAATAGACATATTAATTTATATTCAATTGGTGTTAAGTGCATCTCTACATCATCCACATATACACAGCCAGAGACATAATCTATTTTTAATCCACCATTTACAAATACCGAATTCTCCTCGCTTGTTGTTGAATTGCTATAATTAATTCGTCTTAATGTTACACGAAGTCTAGCAAGTAATTCCTGCACACTAAAAGGTTTTGTAAGGTAATCATCTGCACCAGCATCTAGAGCATCTATCTTATCACGATCTTCACTTCTTGCGCTTATTACAATAATCGGAACATTGGACCATGATCGAACTTTTTTAATTATATCAACACCATCCATATCTGGTAGTCCCAGATCTAATAATATAACATCCGGATGCTGTGAAACAGCTTCTAATATCGCTTGTCTCCCATTCGCTGCTGTATGAAATTTATAATCTTGAGTTTCTAACGTCGTTGAAATCAAGTTTTTTATTGCTTGATCATCTTCAACAACAAGGATAAACGGCTTATTCATGCAATACAACCTCCTCTGCTTGCAATGTAAAACGGAATATTGCGCCACTTGGCGTATTGTCTTTTACTGAAATGGTCCCGCCATGGGCAACTATAATAGATTTGCAAAGAGCAAGCCCAAGTCCTAGACCTCTTCTACTATCACCAATTCCATCATTTGCAGTATAAAACATTTCAAAAAGATTACTTTTTGCATCATCACTAATACCTTTTCCATCGTCAGCTATTTCCACAGTAACAATACTATTTTGCTTTTTCACCGATATTGTTATAGTAGACCCTGCCGGCGTATATTTAATTGCATTATCAACGATATTAATGATAACCTGTATAATTAAACGTGAATCCATCTTTGCCATAATAAAGTCATCCATTGGTTCAACTACAATATTATGTTCTTCACTTTTACGATTAACATGACGCAATGCCTCTGTAATAACCTCTGGTACTAATTCTGCTTCTAAATGAAGATTCATTGTTCCGTCTTCAATTCTCGTAACAGAAAGTAAATTTTCAACCAGGTTAATTAACCACATGGAATCGTCATATATATCTAAATATAATTTATTTTTCTTAACTTCGTTCAAACTATCAGCATTACTTAACAAAACACTAGCATTTCCTGAAATTGATGTAAGTGGAGTTCTTAAATCATGGGAAATGGATCTTAAAAGATTCGCCCTAAGCTGTTCCTGCTGCGCTTGTATCGCTGCTTGTTCCTTTGTCTTTCGAAGGCTATCTTTCTCAAGTGCAATTGCACATTCACCAAGCATCGAGATCAATAAGCTATTTTCAAATGGATTTAAAACATCCTTCTCCATTACGATACCAACAACCGCATAGACACCACCATTACCTCTTATGGCTAGATATAAACATTTCGCACCATGAAGTGTATTTGTAGTTGCTCCTGCATGCTTATTATTCTTAAAAACCCATTCCGCAACCGCACGTTCATTTGGCCCTATATAATCGGCTTCATCTTCAAGCAAATAGTTTTTAGGAAACACCTGGGGTTCCGATAATTTATTTTGATTCACGCTATAAAAAATAATTGTTTTATCAAGTAACTTTATTAATTGTTTAGCGGTTTCTTGTATAATACTGCTGCTATCTTCAGCTTTTTGTAACATTTGATTCGTTTCAAGTAAGATTTCTGTACGATACGCCATATGAACCGCTCTTTTCGCATGGTCTTTAATTTTCATCGTAAGGGTTCCAGTAATAAACGCCGCCAAAAACATAATTACAAAAGTTACTGGATATCCCGTATCATACGCAGACAAAGTAAATCTTGGCTCAGTAAAGAAAAAGTTAAATACCACAACACTGAAAATAGACGCAACAAGACTGTACATTTTATTCGTAGTTGTAATCGAAGTTAATAAAACCCCTAGAATATATAAAGTGATGATATTCACTTCACTAAAACCCATTTTGTAAAATAACAAGCCAATACCAGTAAAAAAGGCTAGAATAGATAATGATTTTAATGTTTCTAACCAAGAAAAGGTATACGTAAACTTTCGTTTTTTAAGTAAGGTTTTATATGGCGTACTCACCTTATCTGGAATAATATAAATATCCAAATTAGGTGCAAGTGCTGTTAATCTTTCTGCAAATGAAGTTCTAGAGAAAAAATATCTCTTCTTCGTATTCGTTCTTCCAATAACTACTTTAGACACTCCTGAAATTCTTGCAAATTCTGCAATCTGAAATGCTACATCATCACCGTAAACCGTTGCTACTTTTGCACCAAGCTGCTCAGCCAGTTTAAAATTACTCCTTAACCTTTGTTTGCTTTCTTCAGACATATTTTCAAATTCTGGAGTTTCTACATATAAGGCTGTAAATGTACCTTTAAAAGCATTTGCCATACGAGCCGCGGTTCGAATCACCCTAGCATTGGAAGGTGAAGGCGAGATACAATTTAAAATATGTTCTTCTGTATAATAATCAGCCTTTAATGAGGTTTGCTTAGCCTTTTCAGCTTTTCTATTTACACGATCCGCGGTTCTTCGTAATGCTATTTCACGAAGGGCAATTAAATTATCTAGGCTAAAAAAATTATTTAACGCAGTTTCTACATGAGCTTCTTTATAAACCTTACCTTCATTTAAACGAAGTATTAATTCCTCTGGTTCGATATCTATTAACTCCACTTGATCTGCGTCATCAAACACGTAATCAGGTATTCGCTCACGAACTACAACCCCTGTTATAGACGCTACAATATCATTTAAGCTTTCTAAATGCTGAACATTTACCGTTGTATAAACATCAATACCTGCTTTTAATAATTCTTGTATATCTTGATAACGCTTTATATGACGGCAACCATCACTATTCGTATGTGCAAGCTCATCAACTAAGATAAGATTAGGCTTACGTTTTATTGCTCCATCTAGATCAAATTCATTTAAAATTATCCCTCTGTATTCCATCTTGATAGGAGGAAGCATTTCTAAGCCACTTAATAGCTTTGTTGTTTCAGGCCTTGTGTGAGGTTCAATATATCCCGCAACTACATCAATGCCAGCCTCTTTTGCAACATGGGCAGCTTGCAACATAGCATAGGTCTTACCTACTCCGGCGGCATAACCAAAAAAAATCTTTAAGCGGCCAGACTTTTTCTCTTTTTCTTCTTCCTCTACTCTTTTTAAAAATTCTTCAGGTTTTGGTCTTGTTACTTGCATTTGTACCGTCCCTTATGTTTTATTTCTTTCTACTTCTTATTTTAACATAAAAGCATAATTTTTGTTTAATTTCTTTACATTATATATTGAATCACATAAGCTAAGCTCTATGGTCTTTAATCCCCATATAAATTCCTTTAAGTTTACTCCAAAAATCATAATATCCCATCTAACATAAGATTTACCTTTAATACATTTACTGTCTTTTCTCCAAATAAACCAAGAAATTTACCAGTTGTACATTTATCAATTATTTCTTGCACATCCTCTAAACTCATATTATTATTTCTTGCAATTCGTTCCTTTTGATATTCAGCTGCCTTAATAGAAATATGTGGATCTAATCCACTACCAGAGCCAGTTACTAAATCTACTGGGATAGCTTCATCACCCTTTTCAGGGTGTGCCTTCTTAATTTTTACTACACGTTCCTTTACTAAATCCTCATACTCTTTACTTGCTGGACTTAAGTTGTATGGCCCCGAATACATTAAAACATTACCGTCCTCATCCGTAAATGTATGAGTGTCAATTTTCATAATACGTCCCCACATATGTGCCTCATCGGTATACTGCTGTCCTAACAACTCACTCCCATATTTCTTACCATTTACCGTTATTATACTTCCCTCTGATTGATTTGGAAAAATAACCTTAGCAATTAAAGTTACTAAAACGGTATATACCACTCCACATAAAATAGTGAAAATAATTAAATATAAAAAACTTTGCTTTACCACATTCTTTATAGATTTCATATAAGCCTCCTTCTGCCTGGATTATTTTCATATCATAAATGTCTTTAGAAATAATCCTATCAATACGCAAGCAAATATCTTATATCAATTACATTACGAAATTAACACAAGAAATGTATGTCTTATTTTGTTATACTGACTTTACTTCTATTACTATATCAATTCAATATATTCATTCTTATACTAAATGTATTGCAACAATAAGCATATCAATAAGCTTTACGAATATAAACGGCGTAATAATTCCTCCTAATCCATATACGAAAAGATTACGAGCAAGCAGCTTACTAGCTGGAACTTCACGGTATTTAACCCCTTTTAATGCTAAAGGAATAAGTGCAACAATAATAAGTGCATTATATATAATTGCTGAGTAAATCGCACTTTCTGCACTATGAAGATTCATAATATTTAAAGCAGAAAGTCCAGGATATAATTGCATAAAAAGTGCTGGTATAATAGCAAAGTATTTTGCTAAATCATTGGCAATGCTAAATGTGGTAAGGCTTCCTCTTGTCATTAATAGCTGCTTTCCTATTCTTACGATATCAATCAGCTTTGTTGGTGATGAATCAAGATCAACCATGTTCCCTGCTTCTTTTGCAGCCTGAGTTCCCGTATTCATAGCAACTGCAACATCTGCCTGTGCAAGTGCAGGAGCATCATTCGTTCCATCACCAGTCATTGCAACTAAATGCCCTTTGCTTTGAAAATCACGAATCATATTAAGCTTCGCTTCTGGTGTAGCTTCTGCTAGGAAATCATCCACACCAGCTTCTGCAGCAATCGCTGCTGCTGTTAATGGATTATCACCTGTAATCATTATTGTTCTAATTCCCATTTTCCTAAGGTCAGCGAACTTTTCTTGTACACCCTCTTTAATAATATCTTTTAGATAAATAACGCCTAAAATATTATAGTTCTTCGCTACGACTAATGGTGTGCCACCTTGATTAGAAACTCGTTTTACAACTTCATCGCATTCCTTGCTATAAATTCCACCGTTTTCAACCACATATTGCCTTACAGCTTCTGCAGCTCCTTTTCTTATTTCATTGCCACTATAATCAACACCACTCATACGCGTTGTTGCACTAAATGGAACAAATTTCATACCAAGTTCATTTATATTTCTTCCACGGATACCAAATTGCTCTTTAGCAAGTACTACCACACTTCTACCTTCTGGCGTTTCATCTGCTAAAGAAGATAGTTGAGCTGCGTTTGCTAGCTCTTTTATATCTATTCCATCTACAGGGATAAACTCACATGCTTGCCTATTTCCTAGGGTAATTGTCCCTGTCTTATCCAGCATTAAAATATCTACATCGCCAGCTGCCTCAATTGCGCGTCCACTCATTGCGAGTACATTGGCTTGATTTAGCCTACTCATACCAGCAATTCCTATTGCTGATAATAATGCACCAATTGTTGTTGGCGCTAGACAAACTAATAGTGCAACCAGCGATGTAACCGATGTTGGATTCTGATTTCCTGCTAGTTTCGCCGAAAAAGTTGAATAAGCATATAATGAAAGTGTTACTAAAATAAAAATAATAGATAATGCTATTAAAAATATCTGTAGTGCTATTTCATTTGGTGTTTTCTTTCTAGAAGCACCTTCCACCATACTTATCATTTTATCAAGGAAACTTTGACCTGGTTCACTGGTAATTTCAACGATTATCCAATCAGAAATAACTGTGGTTCCTCCAGTAACTGCACTACGATCACCACCGCTTTCTCGAATTACTGGAGCTGACTCACCAGTGATAGCACTCTCATCTACCGATGCTGCACCATCAATAACATCGCCATCTAGAGGTATTTGCTCCCCTGCAGATACAATGATAATATCACCTTTTTTAAGAGTTGTTGACGACACTTTCGTTATCTCATTTCTTCGTTCAACAGAAGGAATCTTATTTGCCTCAACATCTTTTTTCGCAGCTCTTAAAGAGTCGGCTTGCGCTTTTCCTCTACCTTCTGCAATAGCCTCAGCAAAGTTTGCAAATATTACAGTAAACCATAGAATAATTGCTATACCAAATGTAAAACTAGTTGGTGCATCTTTAATACCAAATAACGAAAAAACAAATAAAATACTTGTAAGAATAGCAGATATATAAACAAGTAGCATTACTGGATTTTGTGTTTGTGTTCTTGGATCCAATTTTATAAATGAATCTTTAATCGCTCTTAATAGCATTTTATTACCTGCTAGAGCACTTTTCTTTTTTTCAACCATAATGACCTCCTTACTCCACAAATCTAAAATTTGCGTATATATATTTCATCAGACCTTGCTAAAATTTATTACTACCCTAAAGTTTCATTTGGAAAAACTCCGCAATAGGTCCTAATGCTAAGGCTGGAAAAAAGCTTAAAGCGCCAATTAATAAAACAACAAAAATCAATAAAAATACAAACATAGCATTACTAGTAGAAAGTGTACCAGAAGTAGTTGCAATCTTCTTTTTTGAAGCCATACTACCCGCAATAGAAAGTATTGTAATCATTGGCAAGAATCTGGCAAACAGCATAATAACTCCCAAACTTACATTAATAAAAACAGTATTGGCCGAAAATCCTGCAAATGCAGAACCATTATTACCACCCGCAGAGGTATAAGCATATAAAACTTCAGAAAATCCATGTGCGCCACTATTATTTAGACTTTCGCTAACACTAGGAACTAAAGCCGCTACACCGCTTCCTACTATAATCGCTATTGGTGTAGCTAAACATGCAAGTACGGCCATTTTCATTTCATATGGTTCTATCTTCTTGCCTAGATACTCCGGAGTACGCCCTACCATCAAACCTGAAATAAATACAGTTAAAATAGCAAATCCAATCATTCCATATAGTCCACTACCAACACCACCAAAAACAACCTCCCCCAACTGCATTAGTAGCATTAGCATCATACCACCAATTGGTGTATAACTATCATGCATAGAGTTTACCGAACCGTTAGAGGCAGCTGTTGTAAATGCAGCCCATGTTGAAGAGGAAGCTATCCCAAATCTTGACTCTTTTCCCTCCATATTCCCGCCGGCCTGGTCAGTCATACTTAAATCAACTAAGCCTCCCTGTGCTAGTTGAGGTGTTGCTTGATGTTCATTTACCGCTATAATAAGTAATGCGGCAACCAATAATATAAACATTGCAGAAAATAATGTAACTCCCTGCCTTTTATCCTTAATATTACGTCCAAAAGTAAAACACAAGGATACTGGAATTAGTAAAATAGATAGCAGTTCAACAATATTTGAAACTAAAGTGGGATTTTCAAAAGGATGCGCTGAATTAACTCCATAAAATCCGCCACCATTTGTACCCAATTGTTTAATGGCAATTTGACTTGCTGCAGGACCTAATGGAACATATTGCTCTGTTATTATGGTAGCATCTTTAATATGTTCTCCATTTACATATACTTGGTTATCCTTTATTGTGGCATTCTCAATAATATTTCCATCCTTTACTGCAATAGACTCAAGCAATTGCACGGTATCTCCAGAACGAAATGTTTGTGGAATACCTTGTGAGACTAGTACAATAGAAACAATTAAAGATAGTGGCATTAACACATATAATAAAACTCTAGTTATATCCACCCAAAAGTTTCCTAATCCTGTTTCTTTAACCTTAGCAAATCCACGTATCAATGCAAATAACACTGCAATCCCCACAGCTGCAGATACAAAGTTTTGTACAGTAAGGCCAAGTGCCTGTGTAAGATAGCTCATTTGGGATTCACCACTATACGATTGCCAGTTTGTATTTGTAATGAAACTTACAGCATTATTAAAAGCTAGATCCCATGATAAGCCACCAACACCTTCAGGATTACCAGGTAATATTCCTTGTAGTATCTGGATTAAGAATAATATAATGAATCCAACACCGCTAAATATAAGAACACTAATGGAATATCTCCTCCATGTCATCTCTTCTTCTTTATTTATTCCTAGAACCTTATATATTAGTTTTTCACATGGAAAAAGTAGTTTAGATAATAATACTTTCTCTCCATTCATGACCTTGCCTATGTATATTCCAAGTGGTATAGCAAGCAATACAAGTATTCCTAGAGACATTACATATTGTAGTATAGTCTGTGTCATTTTTTATCACCTCTAAGTAAAATCACGACATAATAAATAAGTAGCCCAATAGCTATAATACCTATCATACCTATCAATATTTTCATAACATCCTCCAACGTATCACATTATTTGCAATAATCCATTAATAGAAAACTTATAAGTAACTATTTATTTACAAATATAAGTCTAGCATAAGAAATATTAAAACTGTGTTAGAGGACAACTGAGTATAATTAAGATAATATAAAGGCACCGAAAGCACAGTAGTCTTGCTTATATCCCTTGTACATAGCTCGATCTTGTAAATGATAGAAAGATACCCAAAAATTCTATAGAAAACACTTGACCATTGTGCTATAATATCATAGATTTTGTCAAAATAATGCCTACGTCCGCTTACATACTGTAAGTATCAAGGCTATTTAAAGAAAGGAAAGCTATGAGTCAAAAAGAAGAAACAATGAAGAAAAATGATTCGGAATACTCACTATCAGCAGTACCAAATCACATGAAAGTACAAGGTTTATTATCAGTAATGGTTGTATTAGTTGGATTTACATTTTTTACACCTAGTATGACTGCTGGAGGAACTCTTGGTGTCGGAATGAATGGAAGAAACTTTCTTCTTTCCATGTTAATTGGTAATGCATTTTTAGGTGTCTATTGCGGAATTCTTGCCTACATCGGTCAAAAGACTGGAATGACTTTAGACCTTTTAGCAAGGCGCTCCTTTGGAAGCTATGGTTCCTATCTTCCATCCGCTTTAATAAGTTTTACACAGATTGGTTGGTTTGGCGTTGGTGTTGCTATGTTCGCTATTCCAGTGGCTAAGCTTACTAACATCCCAGTATGGGTATTGATTATAGTTACAGGTGCTGTCATGATTAGTACAGCATTTATGGGAATGAAAGCATTAGCAGTTCTAGGTTCAATTGCTGTTCCTTTAATTGCTATCCTTGGAATTTATTCTGTTCAATGGGGAATAAATGAAGTTGGAGGAATCCATAATGTATTTGCTGAAAACCCTGCGAATCCGCTAACATTAACAACAGGAATTGCAATTGTTGCAGGTTCTTTCATTTCAGGTGGTACAGCTACACCAAACTTTACACGATTCGCTAAAACTCCTAAAAATGCTGTAATTGCCACAGTGGTAGCATTTTTTGCAGGAAACTCTGTTATGATGATTTTTGGTGCTGTTGGTGGTGCAGTAACAGGAGTGCCTGATATTTTTGATATTTTAATTTTACAAGGTTTAGCATTACCAGCCGTTATTACTCTAGGATTAAATATATGGACAACAAATAATAACGCCCTTTATACCGCTGGATTAGGTGCATCAAATATTACAAAGATATCTATGAAACCAATGGTATTAGTCGGCGGAATTGTAGGAACTTTATTAGCAGAATGGCTTTATAATAACTTTGTTGGATTTTTAAATATTCTTAGTGGTATGATTCCACCAGTTGGAGCTGTTGTAATCGCTCACTACTATCTTCATAAAGACGATTATGAAGATGGCAAAGAAGAAAAAGCTAAGATTAATATTGGAGCTGTTGTTGCTGTTATTGCAGGTTCCTTAGTTGGTATGTTTGTTACATGGGGAATCAAGCCAATAAACTCCTTAGTTGTTGCATTAGTAATCTTTATAATCAGTGATAGAATTATTTCTAAGAAAGGATGATAACTACAATGTTAATTAAAAATGTATACATTGAAAATTCAGATGAATTAACAGATATTAGAGTTGAAGATGGTAAATTTCAAAAAATTGCTGCTAATTTAGAAACTGTACCAGGAGAAGAAGTTGTTGAAGGAAATGGATGTCTTGTATTACCTCCATTCATTGAAAGCCATGTGCATCTTGACACTTGTCTCACCGCTGGTGACCCTGTATGGAATATGTCTGGTACCTTATTTGAGGGAATCGAATGTTGGTCTAAGCGTAAGGATAAATTAACAAAGCAAGATGTAAAAGATCGTGCAAGAAGAGCAGTAGGTATGCAGATAGCAAACGGTATTCAACATGTACGTACTCATGTAGATGTTACAGATCCTACCCTAATAGCTATGGATGCTATGCTTGAACTAAAGGATGAGCTTAAAGACTATGTAAATATTCAAATTGTTGCCTTTCCTCAAGAAGGAATTCAAAGTTATCCTAACGGAATGCAGCTTATGGAAAACGCTGTAAAGATGGGTGCTGACTGTGTTGGAGCTATTCCTCATTTCGAATTCACAAGAGAATATGCGGTGGAAAGTGTAAACTACTGTATGCAATTGGCTGAAAAGTACGATAGACTTGTAGATGTTCACTGTGATGAAATCGATGATGAACAATCCAAAGGCCTAGAAGTCCTAGCATGTAGAGCACTTGAGAGCGGTATGAAAGATCGTGTCACAGCAAGCCATACAACAGCTATGCATAGCTATAATAATGCATACTGTTCTAAGTTATTCCGTCTCTTAAGAATGAGTGATATTAATTTTGTAAGTAACCCACTTGTAAATACACATTTACAAGGAAGATTTGATACCTACCCTCGTCGTCGTGGTATCACTAGAGTGAAAGAACTTCTCGAAAATGGTAACAACGTATCATTTGGTCATGATGATATCTTTGATCCATGGTATCCACTAGGCGATGGAAATATGATGGACGTTCTTCATATGGGACTTCATGTGTGTCAGATGATGGGATATGAAGAAATTCTAAACAGCTACAAGATTATTACACATAACGCTGCAAAGACCTTACACTTAGGTGATTCCTATGGTATCAAGGAAGGTAAGGATGCAAGCTTCATTATGTTAAATGGTAAGAACTTCTATGAAGTCTTAAATAAAAGAGCAGAGGTATTGTATAGCTATAATAAAGGAAAATTAATTGCTAAGACTACACCTGCACATAAGGAAGTATTATTCTAAATAATCGAGTAGGAGGAAATTCATTAATTGAATTTCCGTCCTCTCACACCACCGTACGTACCGTTCGGTATACGGCGGTTCAATAAGATTACCTTATTTGCGAATATCTTTCACTAAGTGTTATA
>NZ_FJVE01000005.1:0-10000 GCF_900078195.1 Clostridium sp. Marseille-P299
GTGTCATGCGGCACTACTGTTTTATGCGGTGTTAGCAGTCGTTTCCAACTGTTATCCCCCTGTATGAGGCAGGTTACCCACGCGTTACTCACCCGTCCGCCACTAAGTCACTTAAGCTTCACCCCGAAGGGATCCGCTTAAGTGCTTCGTTCGACTTGCATGTGTTAAGCACGCCGCCAGCGTTCATCCTGAGCCAGGATCAAACTCTCAAAAAAAGTTTAATCTTTAATTCAGAACAAAGCTGACAAAGTTTTATTTTCATAAAACCACTAAAAAGTTTAGCTTACTTCCATTTCTGAAAGTTGTCATCTTGTTTCCGTTACTGATTTTAGGGTTGTGTCAGATCTTGCGATCCTTCACAGTTCTATACCAAACATTTCTGTCTGGATTTTTATTCTCAACGAATTTCAAGGTTGTTTCACTGTTCAGTTATCAATGTTCTGTGATTATTATCACTTATATAATGTCACACCATTCGGCGTTTCACTTTATATTGTTTGCTGCTTTATAAGCAGCTCGTTTATTGTATCATCGTTTTCGCTGTTTGTCAACAACTTTTTTATTATTTTTTCAAACATTTTAAATTGTTTAGACAGCTTTTCCGAATCAAGCAACTTTTGTATTATAACATGCTATTTTAAGCTTGTCAACCCTTTGTTTTAAAGGATTTTTAAATTGTTTTAACTTCATAGACAATTTATTATTTTTAATAGCAACTTTGCTAGTATAGCATTCAAAATAGAACTTGTCAACAAGTAATTCGACTTTTTATCTCTTTTACTTATTATTTTTATTAATTGTACTAATATCACACGTTAAACACAACGCAATCTCCGTAAAGGGAAACTTTAAATTCCGTAATCCACGTAATTCATATTATGAAACGTCATACAAGTAAATTTTTTTATTTATCCTTTGAACTTTTTAATCTCTATGCAAAAAGAATATTCCTAATTTGAAAACACTTATAAATAATGCTACTAATCAATACACTAAAATATTATTAGTAAAACTCGTTATAGCTTTCAAAAATACGTTTTGCTAGTAACTTTTGATTTTTTCTTTTTACAGCTTGCGTTACATCTACATAAAGCTTGTCTGCACCTATCGATGTTATACATAAACTCATAATCTCCTCATCCTCTACATTAAACTTTTGTGATAGAATATCCGCACTAAAGCTTTCAATTAATTCATATTCGATTCTATCACTAATTTCAAGTGTGATGCGAAGTAAAGTGAGTCCATCATGAATATAAAAAATAGAGAAGCAAGGTTCATTATATGCTCTTAAAAATACGCAGTAATCTTTTCCCTTTAAATTTGTATTAAATTTTTTAGTTCTGCGTTGCAACTTTTCAAGTGATGTCATCTGATTACGTAAGACTGCTGCCTTTTCAAATTCCAAATCTCTCGATTTAGCTAGCATCTCCTTTTTAATCTCTGATATCTTCTTTTTATTCTTGCCACTTAAAAAATTAATTACTTCTTTTATTGTGCTATTATAAACATCCACACTTATGTTTCCGCAACATGGTGCATCGCATTTCCCAATATGAAAATAAAAACATGCTTTGCTTTTTGAATCCATATCAAAATACTTTTTCTTGCATAAAGGTGTTCTCCAAATTTGATTAATCAAATCAATTACCTTTTCCGCATCTTCTACATTATAAAAACAGCCAAAACTTACCACATCTTCCTCTTCTTTAGAATCATTCGATATAAAAATACCTGGGTAATCTTTATTACAACTTATTTTAATAAATGGATACGTACGATTATTCTTCATCATAGAATTATAATGAGGTCTATACTCCTTAATAAGTTTACATTCTAAAAGTAACGCATCCGTTTCGGTCTCAGTAACTATATAATCCAAGTCATATATTTCTCTTACTAGATTTTGTATCTTCCCTTCTTTTTTATCAGGGCTCTGAAAATACTGATGTACGCGCTTTTTTAGACATTTGGATTTCCCCACATATATAATATGATCATACTTATTTCTATATATATAACATCCTGGTTTTGAAGGAAGTGAGTTTACTTTATTCATTAATGTGGTCATAATATAACTCCTGTGTAATTAATTTCATCTATTCTTAATGTGTGCCTTACTAGATATGGTTGACTCCTCTTTAGCTATATAAAAATAGATACCACTAAGTCAACATAATATAAATCCTCTTATAAAGAATTCTATCGTAATTCTAAGAAGAAATAAATATAAAACTCTATGGTATCTACTGTTATTATTCATGTCAATTAATCTCTGATAAAATAAATTCACAATTTACTTATAAACTTCGCTAAAACATCGAACTCTCATTCACTAAGGAATCATACTCAGGAATATCTAAACGATATAGATATTTATACAACTTTCATATGCACTGAAATTTTATTCACTGATTCATAAGCAACTTTATCAACTATTTTTTTACCTTCACTTTTATCAATTCCACCAACTCATACATAAGTCTTCATTTTCAAAGTAGCCTTATATTATTAATAAATCTAAAATTGACTTAATCTGATATACATTTATTATACTCTTGTTCATCTTTTACAACATACTCTGCAATTATCTCAATGATAGGATCCATAACTGGATGTTCATAATTTTGAGCAAGTTCTAAGGCTCTTAAAAATCTTTCATCTTTTTGAGGCTGTATAAATATAACCCCATAACCTTCACTTAATAATATGCAATTTAATAACAAGTTTGCTACTAACTCGTTTCCATTTATAAAAGGTTGAATGTCAAAAATCCTCTTATACACATAAGTGGCAAATTCAATTGGATGAAAAAATGATTTCGAAGTATTAATTTGTCCTATAAAATGTTCCATTAAGTGTGGTAAATCCTTTGGATCTGGAATCTTCTTCGTACCAGTTTGTAAGATTTGAATATCTCGGTATTTCCCCGCTGATTCTTTATTTAGATTTTCAGATAGCTCTTGATGCATTTGTTTTAATAATTCTTCCGTTATAAGCAGTGTCCCACTAAATGATCTTTGAATCATTAAATCGATAGCCTTGGTTTCTTCCTCTAATACACGATCATGATTTGTTGAGATAATCTTGTTTTTGATCTGATTCCAAGTATCTATATTAAGTGATTCTGCTTTTTTTATATTATCTCTTAACTCATCTGCTAATTGAAATAGTTCCTTTATATTCATAATAACCTCCATGCGTTAGTTACACTTAATAATGTAAAATATTATCGCACCTTATTTTATGCTTATATAATTATGAAGCATAACTATATTATAGCAATAAATAGTATCCCTTTCAATCTAGCATAATATTTTGTTAGAGACTTTTGCAACTTGAAGTCACTTTTAGATTGTTATTTAATCCTGTAACTCTATTTGTACAAAAGTCTCTAACTTTTTAGTTTACTATCATAAAATAGTTTTTTAGATAGTTTTCCGTTGTCTTAAAACTTTCGTGCCTATAAACTGTAATAGGGACACTTTCCTTTTTGTTTCAGTTTTTTCCTTTGTTAAATTATTGCAAACTTCTTGCGAACAATTATAAACTCTTTCAAGTTTTCTCCATGACCCAATTTCATTTGTATCCATTTTTCTCTCATCACGGTTTAAATTGATCATAAGATCTTGGCAATTAAAATTCATACGTTTCTACCTTTCCCCCGCGCATGAATTATCGGTAAACTGTCTTTTTTGAATTAGGATTGACAGTGCAGAATTTGCACACGACTATAAATATGTTTGTATTCATAATATCAACAAACATATTTGAATTTCTCATCTTATTAGAAATATAAAAAGTTAGAAATATAAAAAGCCGTGGCAGGTTCCACGGCATAAGAATTGTCTCTACAATTAGAATTCAATTATTATTTATGCATTACCGAGGTAATCCTACACGATAAGTCTGCTGTTAAATTGTTATGTTGTGCACTTGCATTCATATTGCTCATTTTCCATTACCTCTCTTTCTTAGATTTCAATAGAATGTGCGTCCTATTGTTTTAATTTATGAGAATTTTCTCACTTTCATGATTATAATATAAGTACCATATTTTGTCAATAATTTATTGGATTTTCTATTATTTCTTTGTTTGTCTATACCTCAATTTTTCTTTTTTCTTGTATAAATAAAATATTTATATGCATATTACTACGAGCAAATAGGAAAATACTAACGTGAATTATTTTCATTTTACAACAAAAAAATGTGGATAAAGCAATTGTAATATAACTTATTGCTCTATCCACATATACATATCCTAATACTAAATTAATTACAGCAAACGATTCCTCGTTCACCATCAATTGTTACTACAGTACCGCTCTTTAATATCTGAGTAGCATTTTTTGCCCCTAAAATTACTGGTATATCTAAGCTAAGTCCTACAATTGCAGCATGGCAATTAATATCATCTTCTTCAACAATGATACCAGATGCTAACTTAATTTTTGATAACATTTGATTATCTGTTTCAGATATTACAATAATATCGCCAGTCTTGAAATTATTATTTAAGTCTTCTTGATTATTGCATACACAAAGTCTAGCACATACTTTTTTATCGGAAATACCTTGGCCTGTGATAAGGACATGTCCTACAACGTGTACTTTAATTAAATTGGTAGTTCCTGAAACACCAAGAGGAACTCCTGCAGTTATTACTGTTACTTCACCTGGTGATACATATCCAGCTTTTTCTGTAGCCTCTACTGCATGATCAAATAAGTCATCTGTACTGCATTCCTCACCAATTTTAAGAGGAACGACACCCCATGACATATTTAACTGTCTGCATACATAATCATATGTACTACATCCAATAATAGGACAATTTGGTCTATATTTTGAAATCATTCTAGCTGTCTTACCTGATTTTGTAACAGTTATGATTGCAGCTGCATTTAAATCATTTGCTGTTGTACAGGTTGCATGAGAAATAGCATTTGTTACATCTGGATTACTTAAACTTTCTCTCTTCTTAAAACGTCCTAAATAGTCAATGTCATTTTCTGCTCTAGTTGCAATTTTAACCATAGTAGATAAGGCTTCTATTGGATATAAACCAGCAGCTGTTTCACCAGAAAGCATGATTGCACTAGTACCATCATAGATTGCATTGGCAACGTCTGTAGCTTCTGCTCTTGTTGGTCTAGGATTTTTCATCATGGAATCAAGCATTTGTGTTGCAGTAATTACCTGCTTACCTGCATTATAAACTTTTTTAATTATTAACTTTTGAATAACTGGCACTTCTTCAATTGGTATTTCTACACCCATATCACCTCTAGCTACCATGATACCATCAGAAACTCGGATAATTTCATCAATATTTTCAACGCCTTGCATATTTTCTATTTTTGCAATGATGTTGATATGGCTGCTCTTGTGTTTTTGAAAAATCTTACGGATCTGTAATATATCATCAGCACATCTTGTGAAAGATGCTGCAATAAAATCAAATTCTTGTTCAATACCAAAAATAATATCCTCGTAATCCTTTTCACTAATAAAAGGCATTGTTAAGTTTACATTTGGAACGTTAACACCTTTACGATTTGAAATAACACCATCGTTTTTTACACGACAAACGATATCATGGTTTTTAATATCTATAACTTCTAAACCTACTAAACCATCATCTATTAAAATAGAATCTCCAACTTTTACATCATTGATTAAATTTTTATAACTAATTGAAACAATTGCTTCTGTTCCCTCTACATCATCCACCGTAAGTGTAAAAGTCTGACCTTTTTTAAGTGTAATTTTTCCTTCTTTAAAAGTACCTATTCTAATTTCTGGGCCTTTTGTATCTAGTAATGTCGCTACTGGTAAATTTAATTCTTCTCTCACTTTTTTGATAAGATCTAATTTCTTTTTATGTTCCTCATGGGATCCATGGGAAAAATTAAATCTTGCTACATCCATTCCTTGTAGCATCATCTCTCTAATTACCTGTTCGTCCTCTGAAGCTGGACCTAATGTACATATTATCTTTGTCTTTCTCATAATTTTCCTTTCAACTACTATATCTAGTTATTATAATACTGTCATTTCTTAATAAAAAAACTTTTTATGCGGGTTCTAATATCAACTTTGTTATCTTTTTCCACTAAAAGAAGATTCATCAACATTATGCATAGCATAATCAGAAAGATAACTGCAAAAATACCAAGCATACCTTTCCACATAAGGTTTAATGCAATAAAGACTACTTCCCAATTTATCATATTAACCACCTATCTTTCTGCCTATAATAAGCTTGAAACAAGGCCAAGGATTAAACCTCCAGCTACAACAGATGCAATTTGTCCTGAAACATTTGCACCAACAGCATGCATTAATATTATGTTACCTTTCTTCTCGTCATTCGCCATTTTCTGAACAACACGAGCTGACATTGGAAATGCAGAAATTCCTGCCGCACCAATCATAGGATTAATTTTTTCTTTACGGAACAAGTTAACAAACTTAGCAAAAATAACTCCGCCTATCGTATCAAAAACAAATGCAACTAAACCAATTCCCATAATCATTAATGTTTTTGTATTAACAAATGATTCTGCACTCATACTAAAAGAAATTGTGATACCTAATAATAGGGTAATTAAATTTGCTAATGTGTTTTGCGCTGTATCAGATAAATTTCCTAACACACCACATTCTCTTAATAAGTTACCAAACATAAGGAAGCCTACCAAAGAGACTGACATTGGAGATACTAGACCTACAATAAAAGTTGTCACAATCGGGAATATAATCCTTGTTGTTTTTGATATCTTCTTTGGATTATACACCATTTCGATTTGCCGTTCTTTTTTCGTAGTTACGAGCTTAATAGCAAATGGCTGAACAATTGGAACAAGTGCCATATAAGAATAGGCAGCTACGGCAATTGGACCAATATAATTTGATTTCAGAATTTGTGATACAAGGATGGAGGTTGGTCCATCTGCCGCACCGATGATACCAATAGATGCTGCATCTTTTAAATCAAATCCCAAGAATGCAGCTACTAAAATTGCAAAGAAAATACCAAACTGAGCTGCAGCACCGAACATTAACATAATTGGTTGAGATAATAACGGACCAAAATCAATCATTGCACCAATACCAATAAAGAGAAGTATCGGCAGTGCTTCTGATGCTTCAATACCAACTTCAAATAGCCATTCGATAATACCGTTTGTCTGACCTATTCCCTCTAATGTCTGATTTAAAACTCCTGAGTCTGGCAAATTTACTAAAATTGCGCCAAATCCCATTGGTAATAGTAATGCCGGTTCATAGCCTTTTTTAATTGCTAAGTAAATTAAAATGGCTCCGACTACATACATAATGCATTGCTGTGGGATTATTGACATAATACCTGAAATCAAAAAGTCCATCATTTTCCTCCTTTTTTTAACACAGGTTTACTCATTGGTTCCATAAAAATAAACCCATGTCTCAACACTAGAGACATAGGTCTGTCATCCATACGATAAGATTGGCCCTCTGAAAATTCTCCACTGTCTAATTATATCCAAATAAATTTGCATCTTTGCATTTCACTTGAATAATATAGTCAAAAAATTTTGCCTATTCACCCATGTTATTTTTCTTTAAAATAACATATTATCTCTATAAAGTCAAACCAATTTTTTGAAAATTTGGTTGAAATGTCTTTTTTTTAACATTTCATAACATCCTAATACTCCAGGTGCAATCACTCAACGACATATTAAAATAGCATATGTATAGGTATATAAATGATTTTTTCTATAAAATAACGCATCTTTAACTTTATAGATCAAATCATTTATGCTTTTATTTCTAATAAAAAAAGAAACTACAAATCTGTAGTTTCATAATATTTCATGCTATAAATTTTTCAATTCTATATACACTCAAAACTTCACACTGATTTCATCCATCTTTTCAAACAAACTTTTAGGTTAAGCCCTCGACCTATTAGTATTAGTCAGCTACACACGTTACCGTGCTTCCACCTCTAACCTATCTACCTAATCGTCTTTTAGGGGTCTTACTAGCTTTTGCTATGGGATATCTTATCTTGAGGGGGGCTTCACGCTTAGATGCCTTCAGCGTTTATCCCGTCCCGACTTGGCTACTCGGCCATGCTCTTGGTAGAACAACCGATACACCAGAGGTCAGTCCATCCCGGTCCTCTCGTACTAAGGACAGCTCCTCTCAAATATCCTACGCCTACGCCGGATAGGGACCGAACTGTCTCACGACGTTCTGAACCCAGCTCGCGTACCGCTTTAATGGGCGAACAGCCCAACCCTTGGGACCTACTACAGCCCCAGGATGCGATGAGCCGACATCGAGGTGCCAAACCACTCCGTCGATGTGAACTCTTGGGAGTGATAAGCCTGTTATCCCCAGGGTAGCTTTTATCCGTTGAGCGATGGCAATCCCACTTTATACCACCGGATCACTAAGTCCTACTTTCGTACCTGCTCCACCCGTCGGTGTCACAGTCAAGCTCTCTTATGCCTTTGCACTCTACGAATGGTTTCCAACCATTCTGAGAGAACCTTTGAGCGCCTCCGATACCCTTTCGGAGGCGACCGCCCCAGTCAAACTCCCCGCCTGACATTGTCCCCTGGCCGGATCACGGCCACAGGTTAGAAATCCAGTACTACAAGGGTGGTATCCCAACAGCGACTCCGTAAGAACTGGCGTTCCTACTTCCTAGTCTCCCACCTATCCTGTACATGCAGCACCGAATCCCAGTATCAAGCTGAAGTAAAGCTCCATGGGGTCTTTCCGTCCTGGCGCAGGTAACCAGCATCTTCACTGGTATTTCAATTTCACCGGGTGCATTGTCGAGACAGTGCCCAAATCATTACGCCTTTCGTGCGGGTCGGAACTTACCCGACAAGGAATTTCGCTACCTTAGGACCGTTATAGTTACGGCCGCCGTTTACTGGGGCTTAAGTTCATGGCTTCGATTGCTCTAACCACTCCCCTTAACCTTCCAGCACCGGGCAGGCGTCAGCCCATATACCTCACCTTTCGGTTTTGCATAGACCTGTGTTTTTGCTAAACAGTTGCTTGGGCCAATTCTCTGCGGCCTACTTGCGTAGGCACCCCTTCTCCCGAAGTTACGGGGTCATTTTGCCGAGTTCCTTAACAATGCTTCTCCCGTCGGCCTTAGGATTCTCTCCTCATCCACCTGTGTCGGTTTACGGTACGGGCGCTCAGTAAACAATAGCGGCTTTTCTCGACAGCATAGATTCGGGAACTTCGTTACTTTAAATTCACTCCGCATCACACTTCACCATCATCTGAGGGATTTGCCTCCCAGACTTGACTTTGTGCTTGCACCGGTTTTTCCATTCCCGGTTTTCCCTATCTTTCTGTGTCCCCACAGTTCTGTTACTTAGCGGTACAGGAATCTCAACCTGTTGTCCATCGACTACGTCTTTCGACCTCGCCTTAGGTCCCGACTTACCCAGAGCAGATCAGCTTTACTCTGGAAACCTTAGATATTCGGCCTAGAAGATTCTCACTTCTATCTCGCTACTCATTCCGGCATTCTCTCTTCTTAACACTCCACGGCTCCTTACGGTACCGCTTCTTCGCAGTTAAGAATGCTCCTCTACCAATCATACGAAGTATGATTCCACAGCTTCGGTGTCGTGTTTTAGCCCCGGACATTTTCGGCGCAAGATCTCTCGACTAGTGAGCTATTACGCACTCTTTGAATGTATGGCTGCTTCTAAGCCAACATCCTAGTTGTCTCTGAAATCTCACATCCTTTTCCACTTAACACGCACTTTGGGACCTTAGCTGGTGGTCTGGGCTCTTTCCCTTTTGACTACCCAACTTATCTCGTGTAGTCTGACTCCCGATCATCATCTATACGGCATTCGGAGTTTGATAACCTTCGGTAAGCTTTGACGCCCCCTAGGGTATTCAGTGCTCTACCTCCGTTAGATTAAATCGAGGCTAGCCCTAAAGCTATTTCGAGGAGAACCAGCTA